>CAYMVB010000186.1:0-2974 GCA_964393665.1 uncultured Desulfobacteraceae bacterium
TTTATTCGGCCTACGCCCTGATTAGGCCAGCCGGAGAGAACAGGAAATGTCATCTCACCAAGATCAGTGTCTCTGGTCTCTGTACCTTTAACCTCTACAATGGTGCCATGGCAATAAAGGCAAGATTCAGCATCTGTGGCCTTATCATGAGGCTTTAAGCCGATATGTGTACCATCAAAGGCTGGCGTTCCATTGATTTCATCCACGAGCATCTTATGTACTGGATTATTCATAAGGTTTCCATAGGCCTGTGACATTATATTTTCGCCGTACTCCTTCACCTCTACAGCGTGGCACGTAGCGCAATCAAGTGGAGAAACTACTGTATGTATAGTAAATCCATTATGCTCATATGTGTCCTTATGAGAATCACTATTCAAGCCATGGCACTCATAACAGCCAACCGACACCCCTGACAGTTTTTCAGGTATCTTATCTGTAGAAATGCGCCGGGACAGCTTATCCTTTTTTAAGGCCTCCGCAGGTGTTACAGTTGCCATCCTACTTTTACGCCAATCGGCAACAATTCCAGGCGTAGCGGTAATGTGGCAATCGATACACTCTGTTGTAGAATCACTCAATACCTGCTTCTTACTGAATACAAAGGACGGCAAGACAAGCATAAGCACCCCAACAAATAAAATTAATTTTTTAACTCGACTAAACATGAGATCCCTCCTCTCTGATATTTGATCAAGGTATAAATATATTTGTCCTGGCCCTAAGATCGAAGTAAATGGTGGCTAAATCAATGCCTAACAAATTTTTACGTAACTTTATAAATGCGCTAACGATTAAATCAATAGCAATATTATTTTTTTAAGCTTTAACTGGATTCAATGTCAAGGTATTTCAACCTTTTTTACGCAACATTCTTAAACAAGGCACTAAGAAATTTTTCTCTTAATCTCTACCTTCAATAAAATAGATGAATAGTTAATCCATGATTTCTATAAAGCATTCTTTCACATTTTTTCTTTTCGTATCTCAAAAAGTTCGCTGTTTTAGCCCATGAATCCCCTTGAAAATGCCGGTTGCCTCTGCTAGTATTATTAGGATAATTTCCCTTTACCTTAGCTTCATTTATAAGGTTTCTTATCTTTAAGAAAATGGAATTTAGTATTATTTTAGCAATGTGATGAATTTGCCTTTACACCTAATCTTTCATCAAAAAGGAATAAAAAAATACTGCAAAAACTATAAAAATATCAATAACGCAACAATATGGAAAAGCCAAAAAAATTTAATCCTGCCCACACAAAGGCTATAGCAAAAATAGTAAATACAAGCCCATATATTGTTTTACTTTCAATGGAATTGAGAAATCTTAACCGAGGGGAATCCCTAATCAAGATAGAAACTGAACAAAAACACCACCAAGCCTACGGGATAATTCATGGGGGGGTATGCGCCTCTCTTTTGGATACGGCTATTTACTGGGCAGTGTATGCTGGAATAGAGGAGATAGTGGGATTAACAACGATAGATCTCAAGGTCAACTACCTATCCCCTGTGTCAGATGGAAGGCTAATTGCAAAGGGTAGAAGTATAAAAACAGGCAAAAAGATCTGTCTTGGTGAGGCATCTATTGAGGATCAAAAAGGCAATCTCATAGCCCATGGAACATCAACGTTAATGGTTCTTAATAAGCTAGAATTACCCGGACAGGCAGACCTTCCCCCTAAGTTTATTTATGAGGAAAATGTTTAGCAATTGGATATTCTATATACTGGATATTTTTATATGTTAAAAGCAAACCCTCAATTAGAGGGCAAGAAAAAATACAATCAAGTAGTCAGAACTGTCTCAATCCTTTCCATGGCCCAGTCTATTTCCTCGCGAGTCACAACAAGGGGTGGAGCCAAACGTATTGTATGCTCATGGGTTTCCTTACAGAGAAGACCCAAAGTCATTAGCTTTTCGGTAAAATTTCTGGCATTTCCCGCCTCAGGTACTAATTCCACGGCAAGCATAAGTCCTTTACCCCTGACTTCTCTAATGTAGCTGCTCTTTAACTCTAATAACCTTGACAAAAAATACTCGCCCATAGCGGCAGCATTCTCAATCATATGGTCTTCAATAAGAACCCTTAGTGCGGCCCTTGCCACAGCACACGCCAATGGGTTTCCGCCAAACGTGCTTCCGTGCTCTCCGGGATTCAATACACCTAATACCTCCTTATTAGAAAGTACAGCGGAAACGGGGTAGAAACCCCCGGATAAGGCCTTTCCAATAAGCGTCAAGTCTGACTCTATTCCATCGTGCTCCTCAGCAAGCAGTTTACCTGTTCTTCCGAGGCCTGTCTGAATTTCGTCTAAGATTAATATTACATTATTTTTCTGACATATGGATCTAACATCCTTTAGGTAGCCTTTTGGTGGTATGATGACGCCTGCCTCTCCCTGTATGGGCTCTACCATAAAGGCAACTGTATTCGGCGAAATAGCAGATTCAAGGGCATCCGCATCTCCAAAGGGTATTATCTTAAATCCAGGTGTAAATGGCCCGAAACCATATTTCGAATTTTCGTCTGTGCTAAAACCAACAATGGTAATCGTTCTTCCGTGAAAGTTGTTTTCACAGACAATGATTTCAGCTTTATCCATTGGAACGCCCTTTATCGTATAACCCCATTTACGAACTGCCTTTATTACGGTTTCAACTGCCTCCGCTCCGCTATTCATTGGCAAAACCTTATGCGAATTTGTTAAATCGCAAATTTCCTTGTAAAGCAAACCAAGTTGATCGTTTCGAAAGGCCCTTGATGTGAGTGTAAGCTTCTGGGCCTGCTCTACCATTGTTTTTACTATCTCCGGGTGACAGTGTCCCTGATTAATCGCAGAATAGGCCGCCAGGCAATCAAGGTATTTATTGCCATCTACATCCCATACCCATACCCCCTTGCCACGATTCAAAACCACATCAAGCGGCTTATAATTATGCGCCCCCAGCTCTTCTTCTAATTTTATATAAT
>CAYMVB010000187.1:0-3698 GCA_964393665.1 uncultured Desulfobacteraceae bacterium
GAGAAAAGGGTTAATGAATATCCCCATCAACTGTCAGGGGGGATGAGGCAAAGGGTAATGATAGCAATGGCCCTATCGTGTGATCCGGAAATCTTAATAGCCGATGAGCCGACAACTGCTCTGGATGTTACTATACAGGCACAGATAATTGATTTAATGATGCACCTAAAAGAGGATTTTAATGCAGCCATTATGCTCATAACACATGATCTGGGTGTTATAGCTGAAATAGCGCAAAGAGTACTTGTTATGTATGCAGGTAAAGTTGTTGAGGAGGGGAGGGCAAAAGACATCTTTGAAGAGCCCAAACATCCTTACACTAAAGGACTTCTTCGGTCTATACCTAAATTAGGGGAGAGATCTAGAAAAGAACGTAAAAAACTCGAAGAGATTAAGGGCATTGTTCCAAGCCTTTATGAACTGACCGCCGGCTGCAGCTTTTTCCCGCGTTGCCCGGAGGCATTGCCCATTTGCAGGGAACATATACCAAAGCTTACTAATATAGGTGAATTCCATAAAGTAAGCTGTTGGCTTTACTCAGATTTGTAGAGGGCTATTAGGTTGAAATCTCTTCTTACAATTGAAAATTTAGAGGTTCATTTCCCAATCAAGGAGGGGCTTTTATCCCGTATAGCAGGATATGTGTATGCAGTCAATGATGTGTCATTGACTGTTGAAAAAGGAGAGGCTATTGGTCTTGTAGGTGAAAGCGGATGCGGGAAAACAACAACAGGCCTTGCTGTCTTGAGGTTAGTGGAACCCTCTGGCGGAAGTGTTGTATTTAAGGAAAAAAATGTCACCCGAATGGGCAAGCATGAGCTGAGAGCAATGAAGAAAGATATGCAGATTATTTTTCAAGACCCTTACTCATCTCTTAACCCTAGAATGACTGTAAACCAGATTATTGGTGACCCAATGGACATACATAAGGTGTATCAAGGGGGTGTAAAAAATGACAGGATTGCCTATCTATTGGATAAAGTTGGACTTACACCCGAGCAGGGAAGGAGATACCCCCATGAATTTAGTGGTGGGCAAAGGCAGAGAATAGGTATTGCGAGGGCTCTTGCATTGGACCCAGAATTTATTATCGCAGATGAACCTGTGTCGGCGCTCGATGTATCTATTCAGGCACAGATCATTAACCTGCTGATAGATTTGCAGAATGACTTTGGCCTTTCTTACATGATTATAGCCCATGACCTTGCCGTAGTTGAACATCTCTGCGATAGAATTGCCGTTATGTATCTTGGAAGTATCATGGAGATGGCCTCTTATAAAGACCTTTACCTGAACCCATTGCACCCGTATACAAAGGCCTTGCTTTCCGCAATTCCGGTTCCTGATACCCATGTAAAGAAGAATAGGATTATTCTTAAGGGTGATGTGCCAAGCCCCATTAACCTGCCTGGCGGCTGCCCTTTTCATTCAAGGTGCGCTTATAGACTGGAAATATGCGATAAAGAAAAACCACCCTTAAAGGATATCGGGGGTGATCATTATGTAGCTTGCTTTTTATACTGACTTGTTTGCTTTAAACAGGTTTATCTCCGATTTTTTGGTAAGAAATGTGTTTTGCTTTAAGCTGCTAAGAAAGGATATTATTGTTTATATCAAAACATTTGTTAACCTTAGATAGGGAGGGAGAAATGAAAAAGTTAGCTTTTATAGTTTTAACAACCATGTTTTTAGGATTTTTGATAGGCTTTACAGGGCAGACAATGGCGGCAGAATCATCTATAGTCGTGGTCGTTGACTCTCCGCCAAGGATGATGAATCCCCATGGTTCTGATGCGGATTCCAATCTTTCGGTCATGGCAAATTTTTTTGATGGGCTCATGCAGAGAAAGGGCTCAGGTGGAACCCTTGCACCTGCTCTGGCGCTTCGATATGAGCACCCTGATCTTTTGACATGGATATTCTATCTTAGGGAGGGGGTTACCTTTCACAACGGGAATTCCTTTAATGCAGAGGATGTTAAGTTTTCCTTTGAAAGACTAGCAGACCCAAAGGTGTCGGAATTTATCAATGAAGGCAAAAACATTGCCTCCATTGATGTGATCGACGAGTATACGGTATCAATAAAGACAAAGGATCCTACTCCATGGTTTGCCAACAATATGCATCAGGTCTATATGATGGATAAGGAGTCTACAGAGTCGAGGACTGTTGGAGAGGTGCAGCAAGTTCCCATAGGAACCGGGGCATATAAATTTGTTGAGTGGGTAAAGGGTTCGTATTTGAAGATGGTTGCCAATGAGAACTATTGGGAAGGAGCGCCACCTATCAAAAATGTTGAGCTTAGGCCTATTACTGAGGCATCTACAAGGTTTGCAGCCCTTGTTTCTGGTAAGGCTGAACTGGTATCCGGGGTTCCTGTAGAATTGTATGAAAAGATTGTTCAAAACCCAAAATTGGATGTGATAAGTATGCCTGCAAGAAGGTCTATTTTCCTTGCCCTCGGTAACAAAACAGAAGATCCATGGAGTGATATTCGTGTTAGAAAGGCCATGTATATGGCAATCAATGAGGATGAGATTATAGAAAAAGTTATGAGAGGTCATGCATTCCCAGCTGCCCAGATTCCGGACCCCCCAACCATTGGTTATAATGAAGGAATAAAACGGCTTTCATATGATCCTGAGATGTCAAAAAAACTCTTAAAAGAGGCAGGATACGAAAATGGTTTTGAGATTACGCTTACAGGGCCTAATGATAGATATATACAGGATGAGCAGATTGCCGAGGCCGTTGTTAGATATTTGGCCAAGGTAGGAATCAAGGCAACGCTGGATGTAAAACCAAAGGCAATCTTTTTTCCAGAAGTATTTGAAGGTAAGCTTGATTTTTATCTTATAGGTTGGTTTGATGGGACCTTTGATATGGGGCGTACCTTCTTTAAACTTATTCACTCAAGGGATAAGGAGAAGGGATTTGGCTCACTTAATGGTGCTAATTTTTCACATCCTGATGTAGATTCACTTTTGCAGGCAACTGCCAGTATAGTGAATCAAGATTCTCGTAAAACGGTACTTCAGTATATAAATAAGCTTGCAACAGCGGAAAACATCGCATGCATACCACTGCACTACCAGGAGGATATATATGCTATTCAAAAGGGTAAAGGAATTACATTTCAGCCAAGGCCTGACCGCTGGGTAGTTTTTAAGGAAATATCGAAATAGGTTTTGTTTGAGATTTTTGGGAAGGTGGGGTTTTTAAATTGCCCCACTTTTTTATAAATTATGACAACATACATAATAAAAAGGCTTGTACAGGGTGTGATTGTTCTATTGGCAGTATCATTTATCTGCTTCTTGATATTTCGCTCTTCCGGAGACCCTGCAATATCTATGGCGGGTCAGTACGCGACATTCCAGGAAATAGAAGAAGTGCGAAGGGTTTTTGGACTCGATAAACCTTTTTATGTTCAGTATGTTCGTTTTGTAACGAATGCTATTCAAGGAAATTTTGGAAATTCTTTTGTAAACAAAGTCCCTGTTTTACCACTCATATTGGAACGCCTCCCTGCAACTGTAGAACTCGCAGTTTCGGCGATATTCATTGCCTTTGTTCTAGGGGTAGGCCTTGGTGTATTAGTTTCTTTAAAACCATATGCTCTGAGAAACAGATTTATTATGGCAGGCTCACTTGTTAACATATCTATGCCAACATTTCTTACTGGAATTTTGCTCATA
>CAYMVB010000188.1:0-2071 GCA_964393665.1 uncultured Desulfobacteraceae bacterium
TTCTCTTGGGTTTGAGAGCATGACCGCATTAATTGAAAAGGAGTGTCTCTATAAAGGTGATCACGATATAGATCTTATTTCTCTCGGTGCAAAATTGACCAAAGGATGTTATTGCACGCCAGATGATATACTTAAAAATATTATCCCTAAAATGATTGAGAAATATGAAAATGTAGTAATTGACTCACCAGCAGGATTGGAGCATTTAAACAGAAAGGTGGTGTCCGACGTTGATCATTTCTTTGTTATTCTGGATCCGTCTTCCAAGTCCCTGCAACACATAGGCAGGGTGAGAGATATTGCCAATGAATTAAAGATTAAATACACAAATTTTTATCTGTTGGGAAATTATAACTTTAATGAAGAAAAACAAACATACTTTGAAAATAGTGGTGAGGCCTTTCTAGGTAGAATTGAATCTGATCCTAAGGTAGCAGAATATAATCTTTCCGGACAATCTCTTTTAGAATTACAAGAAGATTCACCAGCTTCTTTATCAGTTAAAAAAATATTAGGTAAGACGAATATAGCAACGGTATAACATAAGATGAATATTTTTTTATAGCGCATGAAAAAACTAACTATTCAGCCACAGACCAGCCTGCCATAGCTTGGAGAAGCATTGGCAAGGATCCCGTTGCATAGCCAAATGACACTCTTGGATTGGTTTCCACTTCTGTTTAGAGGCATAGCGGGCAGGTTTACACAGATGAACACAGATAGGTTTAAATATAAAGAAAAAAATAATCAGCGGCAATCAGCGTACATCTGTGGCTGAGTGGTTACAGTTAATCAATAATAATCCGGAGAAAAAATGGGAAAAAAGCTTGTCGCCACAGGTAGGGGTGGCACCGGGAAATCAACATTTACGGCATTAGCCAGTCGATATTTGCCCTCGCCTATGTTTCTTATTGATCTTGATCCAGACCAGAGCTTGGCAGAAATGCTCGGGGTCAATTTGAAAAATGAAGGTATCAAAACAATCTCAGAGACCCTCTATGACATCATCGCCGCCAGAAAAGACGGATCCGGCGGAACGATGTCTGTTCATGACAGAATAGAATTCTTACTCAATAGTGAGGCCTTATATGAAGGTGATAATTTTGACCTTTTTGTTCTAGGGACAAAATTGACTGAAGGCTGTTATTGCGCACCAGATGCAATAATCTCCGGTGCTATACCTAAAGTAATTGACTCCTACCAGTACGTAATAATTGACTCGCCAGCGGGATTGGAGCATTTAAACAGAGAGGTGGTCTCAGACATAGATGATTTATTTGTCATATTAGACCCATCTTCCAAATCGCTTAAGCATATAGAAAGGATCAAAAATATTACAAGCGCTATAGGAATAAAATACACTCATTTTTACTTAGTTGGCAATTATAGGTTCGATACAGTTGCCCAAGAAAAGCTGGAGGCCACTGGAGAAACGTACCTTGGCAATATTGAATATGATCCTGATTTGGAAAAATATAATCTTTCCGGGAGATCACTTTTAGATTTACCTGAGAATTCTCCTGCATGCAAATCAGTTAAAAACATATTAACAAAGGCAGGGTTATTATAATAAGCCTTCTGGCTAACCAGTCTTCCAGCATATCCTCATCACTAGCCTTGGTAGCTTTACCCTCACTTTTAAAATACGCCGACACGGAAGAAGCCCTAGAAGGTATATTTTGAAACCATGTATTTTATACCAAAGCGATACTGCAACTGCTAAAAGCACCCCAATTACTTGGGCTAACACTTTATTCTATTTCCGCTCCTTAGGTTTGTAATGTATCTGCTCAATAAATCGGGGGAACCCCCTCACCCTAACCCTCTCCCTCCAGGGGAGAGGGGATTAATTGATTGAAATCATTTAAAAAACTCCCTCCCCCTTGACGGGGGAGGGTTGGGGTAGGGGTGAAATACCCCGGTTTATTGAGCTATTACGATGCTCGCAGAGTTTTCATTATCCATGTATCGAACCAATCATAGTCATTATCTGTCCTTCGTCAAATCCGTTAAGATGAATAGCGCCTGACCTACAGGATGCTACACAAAGACCGCAGCCCTTACAGAGAAC
>CAYMVB010000189.1:0-3560 GCA_964393665.1 uncultured Desulfobacteraceae bacterium
GGTAAAATTAGCCGTAGGCGAAATACTCGACCCTATTAATGATTTAATAGAAAGATTTTCATGGGTAATGCTTATAAGCACAACATCCATAGGTATTCAAAAAATCCTTCTTGAGGTTGGCAAATGGTTTGGGTTTAAGATTCTTATATGCCTCTCTATGCTCATTATTTTACTTGGATTATGGCTTCCAAACATATGGAGTATTAATCTGTTGAGCTTGGGCTATAAGATCATCATTGTATCAGTAATAATTCGATTTTGCATACCTGCCGTTGCAATGGTTAGTGACAAGGTATATGTCCTTTTTCTTGAAGATACGTACACAGAATCAACTGAGTCACTTGAGATAATCAAGGGTAAGATAAAATACCCGGATTCACCAGATAGTCAAAACCAAGCTTTTGAGCCAGGGTTTTGGGAAAACTTTTTAACCAAGTATAAGGAGCTAAAGGAATCTATAGATATTAAGAAAAAACTTTCGGCCTTAAGCGATACAGCGTCAAACTCAGTCAGGTACATCCTAAATCTTATTGCCGTTTTTTTAATTCAAACGGTTGTCATACCCATTATTGTTATTTGGATCTTAATTAAACTAACCTACTACCTTTTTAGAACAAGCATTACAAAATCCATAGATCAAAAATTTCAGGACTTTTTAACAAGCATAAAAAAGAAGCCTCAATCCACGAAGTCTATGAATAAGGCTTGATCAAAGAGCACAATGTAAACCCTTATTCACCGGCAGGTGACTGCGGAAAGGCCTGTGATAGGGTAACGACACCCGGTTCACCTGTTTCTATAACCCTCATCGATTTCCATTTTCCCCCAAGGAACCTTAAGAGGAATATCACTCCAAGTACTATTATATATGCGGTTACAAATAACCATCCGCTCAATATTCCCGCAGATAGATAAAATAATGCTATATAGGTCGGCAGGATCAAAATAAAAATTGAAGTAATTACGATTGTAAACATTATAAAGCGTGTATCACCAGCCCCTTTAATTGCCCCAGCAAAAACCAGATTTAACGTGTCAAATACAGAGTAAAGGGCCACAAAACGCAATAATATCAACGTAATATTCCTAACAGGGGCAAACTGTGCCGGGTCGCTTTGTGCGGCAAATGGTATCATGAAAATATCAGGCACCAGCACATAGAGAAGCGCTATGGAGGTCATATAAATAAATGTCAGGTGAAACGATGAATAGGTTGTAAATTCCGCAAGCTCTGCCCTATCTTCACCTAGCCGTTGTCCTACAAGTACTGAAATGGCTATGCTCATGCCAATCATAGGCATAAAAGCAAGTGTGTTGATGTTCAGCGCAATGTTTGTAGCGGCAAGGGCAGTTGTACCGAGCCTGCCTATAAGCATAATAAATACCGTAAAGCCTGCAATATCTATAAAAAATTGGATACCATTAGGAAAACCAAAGCTGATTAATCTAAAAAAAAGCAGTTTATTGAAGGCCCTTCCTTTTATGGTGGCATATTTTTTCGAATAGGATGGCCCAAAAAGGATTATAAGGTAGACTATCATGTTAAAATAAAATGCGCTCACTGTGGCAATGCCTGCCCCAACGATGCCCATTTCCGGAAATCCAAAATTACCGAAAATGAGCATCCAGTCCAATAGCAAATTCACTGCCGTAACAAAAATATTTACCCACATAACAGGCTTTGTCCGGCCAAGGCCTGAAAAAAACGCGGACATTGATGAAGATGCTATGGCAGGCATAGCCCCTACACATAATACCTTAAAATATGCACTTTCACATACTGCTATCTCAGGGGCATGACCAATGTAAATAAAGAGCGCGTCAGATACTGGTATAAAAGCTAGGATAAAAGCTCCACCAATCAACGAGATATAAAGACCCTGCCAGAGCGATCGCCCGCAATTTTCATACTGCCTTGCGCCAAAATACTGGGATACAAATGTCCCTACATAACTGGCAGTCCCTATAAAGATACACGTTATGGTAAAATTAAGAATGCCTGCCGGCATAGCAGCAGCAATAGCCTCCGGAGAATACCAGGTGAGAAACATCCTATCCACAAAGTGCTGCACTGACCAGCTTCCTGTGCTCACAATCAAGGGAATGGCGATTCTGAGTACCTCCCGATACCCCCCTTGCGCATACCATCTATTTTTTATCCACATCCCAAAATGCATTGTATTAATCAAATATTTAACAAGTTGTTATGCACACATATTTTACATTGCTCGAAATATAGTTACGTAGTATTAAAAATACTTATGACAGACCATACTATAATAAAGGGAAATCGTCTGAAAAAAAACCAGGCGGTAGGTGTTATAGCACCTGGAAGTCCGGTAAGCAAATCAGAAATTGAAAAGGGGTTACGTCTCTTAGAATCCCAGCATCTAAAACCAATCCTTGGCAAACATCTATTTGATTCTGCAAAATACCTTGCAGGTTACGACATTGACAGGTCTTCTGATCTTCATCATATGTTTTTAGACCCGGATATAAAGGCCATATTCTGCGCGAGGGGAGGATATGGCACAACAAGGCTTCTTCATATGATTGATTTTGATATCATAGCACAAAATCCAAAGATAATCGTCGGCTTCAGTGATATAACAGCACTCCTATTTGCTATATATAAAAAAACCGGCCTCATTACCATTCACGGCCCTACCCTTTCGCAGCTATCAAACAATAACAACCTGGCACACCTCTTAAGGCTAATCACATCCCCTTCCAGGCCTGAAATCACTATGAAGAAAGGAAGGGTTATAAAAAGCGGTCAGGCGAAGGGCATAATTTTGGGGGGCAATCTCTCCATTATATGTTCCCTGTGTGGAACATCTTTTTTACCGCCCCTTAAAAATAAAATCCTTTTTATAGAAGAAAAGGGGGAACCTCCATATAGGATTGATCGAATGCTCACCCAGCTTCTTTTAACAAACACACTAAAGGAGTTATCAGCGATTATTATTGGACAAATAAATGACTGCGGGGAAGAAGACACCATTGAGGCCATATTTGAGGAAAGGCTGTCCGGCCTTACTATACCAATTATAAGCGGCCTGCCTGTTGGTCACGGCGTAGAAAATATCCCCCTGCCTCTTGGCCTGCCTGCCCTTCTTGACACTGATAACATGGTTCTTAAAATAGAAGAATCAGCGGTAAGCTAAGTCGAAAGTCATTCAAGGCAACATCCACTACCTTATTTATCTATAATTTTATAAATAGTATGTCTCAGAAAATAACAAAACTCCTGAATAACGGCCTTAGACAGGGAGTATACCCTGGTGCCGTTCTCCTTGTTTCAAAAAAACAAGAGATTGTATTCTTTTCAAGCACAGGCAACCGTTCAAGAATGCCAGAAACCCTTCCCATGAAAAAGGATACAATTTTTGACTTAGCGTCCCTAACAAAACCGCTCGCAACAACCGTAGCTGTTATGAAACTGGTGCATGACGGTATGTTAGATCTTGATACACCCATTCCATCCATAATCTCCCCCTTTCCCTGGAAAGACAAAATGGATATAACCATACGCCTGTTGCTCAATCACTCTTCAGGCC
>CAYMVB010000190.1:0-2979 GCA_964393665.1 uncultured Desulfobacteraceae bacterium
AACTTCTTGGCATCAGCGGGCTCAGGAAATAATTCTTTAACTTCATCATCAGTCATCCGTGTAACCGACGATATCTTTGATGCTAAACGATTGTCAGCACGTTTTGCCCCTGAGTCAATAATCGAATCTAAATCACTCTCGAATTGATCCCAATCCACTGGCATGTTTACCCCTCCTTATCGTTGGATTTCAAATAGTCTCTAATTTCTCGCAGCTTCATTACGTACTCTTCAGCCTTTGTAATTTTATCCTTAGTCTTTTTGCTCAAGGAGAGCAGGTCCTTTACAGCATCATCCACATTATCAATTGCCTGCCCCACCTTTTCATCTCTGACCCCAGCCGTTTCTAAGTATCTATCTCTGTTCTCTGCCACCTTCGAGGCAGAGAGAAGAAAACTTGTTATGGAGTTGTTAATTGATCTGGCCTGTTCATATTCATATTTAATGCTTTGTTCAATCCTTCTCTCAAGATCATCAAGAGGGGAAATGAGCTCTATCCTTTTTTTATTAATTTGCTCTTGCAGCTTTGGTCCCGTAATGATAAGGAACCTCAATCGATCCTCAGCATTGTTTTCCTTAACGATAGTATTCCAGGTTTTCTTCATTTTTGGGGCTGAAAATACCTCTTCTGCAAAAGTAGGGACCCATTCGCTTTGAATAAACCGATCGATATCCGCCCTCTTGAGGTCAAAGAAACGGTGAAGCAAAGTCAGGTTTGCCCCTTGAATAGCATTGATTCGGTTCCCTAACTCTGTTGATAGCTCAGGTGCTTCAGGCGGTATGGCTGCACAGCCCGCCATCAATAGTATAAAGACGCCAGCCACAATTTTTGTACATAATCTCATAAACTTTCTCATTATACTTTTTCATTTTATCAGAATAAAAATGGTTAAATATCAGTATAAAATCTTCATCAGATAGACGTTTGCTCGAAGGCATTTTATCTGGCTTGCGAGATGCAACGAACATGCCACGTTTCCTATTTGCTGAGAATGTCACATTCTGAGGGCATTTGTACATTTTGTCATACGTTAACCCCTCATTGCTTGCTGCCCATTCTTTAAGAATATAACGATAACAGTCCTGAGTTGAGGCGAGGACAGCTTTTCATGGAAAAACAAGTATCATAGAAACAGCTAAGCACCTGCGGCTCCAGCTTTCCTCAAAGTTTATAATACTGGCTATGTTTCGTATAGATGCCTAACTATTTTTAGAAATATACAACACACTTTCCGTGCCCTGCTTAAAATTGGCGACAATTCATTGTTTTTGCCGTAAAGCACATTTTTTTGTGCACTGAACAAAAAAATGTGCAACCTCCATCATTCATACAGCAGTCCCTTCATAAGAGCCATGAAGGAAATATTTTTCGTCCAACTGCATAAACAAGAGCAGATTACCCTCGATTTAACATAAGCGCTACCTGACTTTGTGAGGCTGATACGTATGTCCAAATGGCTACAGGTAAAAGCGCTAAGAGCGCCGAGGTTGTCTATGCTGGATTTCCGGGGCATAAGTGTCAGGCAATACTTTTTTTAATACTATCAATTGATATTTTGAGGTGCGTTAGCTATTGCCTGTCCCTTAATGCTCCGAAAGCTATGATTGATTATTCCAGGTTCAGTTGATCCAGTTTGGCCAGCAGTTCACCATTGTCCACGATATCAGACATCGAAGTGCCGTAATGCAGGTAACGAATCAATCCTCTCTTGTCGATGACCAGCTGTGCCGGCAGGCGACCCAGTTTCAGCAGCTTGACCTGCTGCCCATAGCGTTTCGATACCGTATGTTCAGGGTCGGGCAAACCGATAAAAGGCATTTGGTGCTCGCGCCACCAATTCGCAAAAACTTCGGCCTTCTCAGGGCCGACCGCAATTACCTCGGCACCCCGTTTTACAAATTCCAGATAGTCCTGGCGCAACTGTGCCATATGCCTGCGGCAGTATGGTCAAACAAAGCCGCGGTTAAAAATAAGGACGACATGCCGGGCGCCTTTATAATCAGATAGCCTGACTTGCCGTCCCTCGAAGTCTGTCAATTCAAAATTGGGCGCAGACTTTAACTCGCCAAGTTTCATGTCACTCATACCTCCACCTCAGTCGATAGTCGCGGATTCGAGGATACAATACTAGAATGGGGTGCTGACACCTATTTTAAAAAATCAAGAACCTCGTGAATATCCGGCAATTCCTTAATCGGATAAACCTTGACAAACAAAACCTTTCTTTGTTCATCGAGTATGACATTCGCCCGTTCAGAAAAACCTAGCTTATTGTTAAATAATCCAAGTCTTGCAGCAATTTCACCGTGCGGCCAAAAATCTGCGAGTAAATTCACCTTTTCGATGCCAAGACTCTTTGCCCACGCCTTTTTGGAGGGAACGGTATCAACAGATAATCCCAGTGGAACAGTATTCAACGCTTTAAGTGCCTTAAAGTTTGCCTCAAGTGACAGCATCTGCTCTGCACAGATTCTAGTCCACGCTAAAGGATGAAAGGACAACAGAATCTTTTTCCCTACCAGTGTGGCGGTGTCGAGGGTGGTTTCATTATGGCTTTTTAATGAAAAATTCTCGATATTATCCCCTGTTTTTACTCTATCCATTTTCTCCTCCACTGTTTTTAGCCTAATTATAACGATAATTTTTTCTAAATATAATTATCAATATTGAAAAAAGGTTCGAACTTTTGAATAATTTATGCACTTGAAAATGTAAAGATCTTTTATTTTGTTTTGGGGTTTAATACCCCCAGCTTGCTGCGAAACCTTTTAAATAAAAACCATAATCCACCAGTTTTACTGGTGGGTTTCAGTCCCGCTGCAAGCGGGACTATGCAGGTAAGTGGGTGGTTTATACATTTGCATAAAAAGAATACCTCGTTAAGATGTAGGGTGGTGGCCCTAAACATCAAAAGGAGGTATTTAATGAGTGATTATAGTAAATTAGCACATGCAATCTGGCAGTGCAAGTACCATATCG
>CAYMVB010000191.1:0-2017 GCA_964393665.1 uncultured Desulfobacteraceae bacterium
CGTTGAATTTGAATGGGGTACACCTGTTTTAGCCGATCAGGTTAAAGCTAAACTCAATGAAAAGGATTACCGGATTCTTG
This sequence comes from uncultured Desulfobacteraceae bacterium, assembly GCA_964393665.1. GTDB lineage: Bacteria > Desulfobacterota > DSM-4660 > Desulfatiglandales > B25-G16 > M55B121. The sequence goes on from CAYMVB010000191.1 coordinate 81, forward strand.
GCATGATTCACGCAGAGACCTCTACAGGTGTTTGTAATCCAGCAGAACAAATCAGTCAGCTATTGGCCGGATCTGACACGCTCTTTATTCTTGATACCGTAACAAGCCTTGGTGGGATTCCTGTAGAAATCGATGAATGGGGTGTAGATGCGGTCTATAGCGGAAGCCAAAAATGTCTTTCCTGCCCTCCAGGACTTTCCCCTGTATCATTTTCTGAGCGAGCAATTCAAAAACTCCAAAATAGAAAAAATAAGGTTCCTAACTGGTACCTTGATCTTTCGATGATAATTAACTACTGGGAAGGGAAAAAAAGGGCATATCATCATACCGCACCGGTTAACATGCTTTACGGCCTTTGTGAGGCCCTTAATCTCATAATGGAAGAGGGCATGGACCATGTTTTCGAACGTCATACAAAAAATCACGAGGCCCTGGTAAAAGGTATAGAGGCTTTGGGCCTAAGCATGCTTGTCCGTGCAGATGCTCGTTTGCCGATGTTGAACGCGATAACAATTCCTGATGGTTCTGATGATGAAAGGGTTCGCACCACGCTCCGCAAAGAGTATAAAATAGAGATTGGTGCCGGTCTTGGTCCCCTTGCTGGTAAAATTTGGAGAATAGGCCTTATGGGGCATACTGCCAGGGAGGAAAATGTTGAAAGATTTCTGAATGCCCTGGGAAAAATACTGTAATGTATACCTTTCCTTTTAATCTAATTTCCAGATACGCTTAAGGGCTACCTATTTATAGTAGATCTTATCCATAGCAAACCTTGTCTTTGACTTAAGCGTATTTGAATTTAGAAGGTAATTTTGCAGAGTCCTGCATAGGAAATGATACTATCGTTTCACAATTTCCAGCTGATTAAAAAAATAGGAAATCTCAAATGCAGCGGTTTCAGGGCCATCTGATCCGTGTACAACATTTTTTTCAATATCTGTAGCAAACTCTCTCCTGATAGTGCCCTCTTCCGCATCCTTATAATTAGTAGCCCCCATCAGTTTTCTGTATTTATCAATAACACCTTCGCCCTCTAAAACCATTACAACGCAAGGACCGGAAGACATAAAATCTGTAACACTCTCAAAAAAGTGTTTTCCTGCATGAACATTGTAAAAGCCCTTAGCCTGTTGCTTTGACATATGAAGCATCTTCATTGCTACGATATTCAAACCATTCTTCTCTAATCGACTAATCACCTCTCCTATTAAACCACGTGACGCACCGTCAGGTTTAATTATGGCTAACGTTCTCTCCATGGTAACCTCCTGCTAATTTTTTTTGATACAGAGCAATACCCTATTGGCATAGTCTAAGTCAACCAAAAACACTTCCCACTGTTACATGATATCAAAATTGGCTTGCAGAGTTTTCCCCTTCTGTGTTATATACATCTTGCCTATTGAATAAAAGAATCTAAAAAAATCCACACACAATTTAGGTAATAAATCACAGGGATCACATTTTTAAACAGACTATTTATGTAGTAGCTTAATCTTAAATATTTTTCAGGAGGTTTTAACAGTGGAAGACGAAAGGGAAGTAATGGATGTAGATGTGCTTTTTGTAGGCGGTGGTGTAGCCTCTCTTAGCGGCGCGCTTCACCTATCAAATTTAATTCGGGAACATAACAAAAAGGTCGAGGAAAGTGGAGAGGGGAAAAAACTTGATGAAATTATGATCGCCCTTCTCGAAAAGGGAGTCAGCATAGGCTCCCATAATATATCTGGTGCAATTATGGATCCAACCGCCCTTAAGGAGCTTGTACCAGATTTCTTAGAAAAAGACGTACCCGTTGAAGGGGTAGTTACCGGAGAGGAGGTCTGTTTATTGACCAAGAAAGGTCGTATCAAATCACCCATCACACCGCCCCCCTTAAATAATCACGGCAATTATATAGTTTCACTATCCAAAATCACAGAATGGCTAGGCCAGCT
>CAYMVB010000192.1:0-9504 GCA_964393665.1 uncultured Desulfobacteraceae bacterium
AGAGGGACTATTACTATTTTAAACTTACTTCGGAACGAAATCAGCATAGAGGTAGCCCATGGCATGTCCAAGGTTGCCATGGAAAGGGGTACCTACAAATTAGGTGAGGGCATCACAGGCAGGGTAATAAAGAGTGGTGAGCCATTCCTGGTTCCGAAGATAAGCCAGGAACCTATGTTTTTAGATAGGACTGCAACGAGAAAGGAGGTTAAAGATCAGGAAATATCCTTTATGTGTGTGCCTATTAAAAAGGGGGAGCAGGTCATAGGTTCTTTAAGTGTTGACCGACCTTATGATGAGCTATATCCCCTGAATGAAGGAGTGAAATTTCTCTCCATTATCGCCACAATGATTGCGCAGCATGTTATAAACATTGAACGAAACCAACTCGAAAAAGAAAAATTACGAGAAGAAAATCAGAGGTTGAGGAAAGAGCTATCTGAAAAATATAGCGTGGCAAACATTATCGGGAATAGCAACAAAATGAGAGAGGTGTTCCAGATGATCTCCCAGGTGTGTAAAAGTAATGCCACGGTATTAATAAGGGGTGAAAGCGGCACAGGCAAGGAGCTTGTTGCCAATGCTATCCATTATAACAGCCTGAGGTCCAGCCAACCCTTTGTAAAGGTTAATTGCTCGGCCATTCCTTCAAACTTGGTTGAAAGTGAGCTTTTTGGACACGAAAAGGGTGCCTTTACCGGTGCAATACGGCAAAAACCGGGGAAGTTTGAGATAGCCAATAAAGGAACTATTTTCCTTGATGAGGTCGGTTCTATTGACATGGATGTTCAGGCAAAGTTACTTCGAGTACTTCAGGAAAGAGAATTTGAGAGAGTTGGTGGTTATCATACGATTAAGGCCAACATCAGGGTTATTGCAGCAACTAACAAAAACCTGGAGGAGGCTTTAGAGAAGGGAACATTTAGAAGCGACCTATATTACCGGATAAATGTATTCCCCATATATATCCCACCTCTAAAGGAAAGGAAAACTGACATACTTCTCCTGGCGGATCACTTTTTAGAAAAATACGCAAATGAGAATGAAAAGGATATTCGGCGATTATCTACCCCAGCCATTGATATGCTCATGCAATACCACTGGCCGGGTAATGTAAGAGAACTTGAAAACTGCATTGAACGGGCTGTCCTCGTTTGTGAGGAGAGCGTGATTCACAGCTATCACTTGCCGCCCTCTCTTCAGACTGGGGAAGAATCAGACACTATGCCGACGTTGTCTTTGGAAGATTCTGTGGGTAATTTAGAAAGAGAAATGATTATCGATGCTATGAAAAATACGCAGGGTAATATGGCTAGCGCAGCAAAGATGCTGCGAATAACCGAGCGGAAGTTTGCCTACAAGGTCAAGAAATACGGATTGGATTACAGGAAATACCGCTGAGAACGCTGCCTTTTGCTTTACGTCCCCCTCCATGTATGTGCTTCAAAAAACTTCACCTATGCCCCAATATCTTCACTATATAGTGTTATCCCTTTAAAAGAACATATTCAAAGCATTAGAGTTTTTATATAAATAAGGTATTGGTAAATTACCATTTTTGTATTTTAGCTTAGTAAATACTACAAATTTGTTATTTTATTGTTCTGGTACATTAATTGAATTAATGTATCTATTTGAATTTCCAAAGTTTTTATGAATTCACAAGTGATGGCATGGCTTTTGCCTAAGCTTAATGGAGCTTGATAAAGCTTATAAAGAAAATCAAAAAATGCTCCTGGGCTTTTTAGATAGTAACCCTTTGCCAGACGAGGAGGTAAGAATGTTGCGAAAGTTAGTTATATGTATCTTTTTGATCCTATTAATTAGTGGGTATACGCTACCATTATCCATTGCAGAGGATGTGGCTGGAAAGCGGGCCACGATACAAGAGCAGGTCGAGAATGAGGAGGTTTTGAAAACTGCCGTGCCCATGGAAAAGAGTAATTTAGAGATAATTAATGCCAAAAGTATAGCACTGGACACAGTCTGGACCTTACTTGCCGCTATACTTGTCATGTTTATGCAGCCTGGCTTTGCCATGCTGGAGGCAGGATTTACAAGGGCGAAGAATTCGGTAAATATACTGATGAAAAACCTTATGGATTTCTGTTTTGCGAGTGTGTTTTATTGGTTTATTGGTTTTGGCATTATGTTTGGCGCGGGGAATCTGCTTTTTGGGACATCCGGGTTTTTTCTTCATGATACCGGTGGCACATTTGATTCATTATCCTGGAGTGTTGTACCTCTTGAATGCAAATATTTCTTCCAGTTAGTGTTTTGTGCAACTGCAGCTACGATAGTAGCAGGATCAATGGCAGAGAGAACTAAGTTTATAGCATACATATTTTACAGTATCATCATTTCAGCTATCATATATCCGGTTGTAGGTCACTGGATATGGGGCGGTGGCTGGCTTTCACAGATGGGAATGTGGGATTTTGCCGGCTCAACTGTAGTTCATTCTACGGGAGGCTGGCTTGCCCTTACAGGTGCTGTAATGCTTGGGCCAAGAATTGGTAAATATAGATCCGATGGCTCAGTGAATTCTATTCCCGGCCATAATATACCGTTAGCGGTATTAGGTGTTTTTATTTTATGGTTCGGATGGTTTGGATTCAACCCGGGAAGCACCATGGGGGCGGTACCTGACATAGCACATATTGCTACTACCACGAATCTGTCAGCTGCCTCCGGGGCAATTTCGGCAATGTTTACTGCATGGTGGATGTTTAAAAAGCCTGATGCCACTATGGCAATAAATGGCATAATCGCAGGTCTTGTAGCTATTACAGCTTCATGTGCCTTTGTTTCAGCAGGAAGTGCCATCTGGGTGGGGCTCATTGCAGGTGTCTTAGTAGTGTTATCTGTAGTCTTTTTTGATAAGACATTACATATAGATGATCCGGTTGGCGCCTTATCAGTCCATGCAGTATGCGGTGCCTGGGGTACGCTGGCGGTGGGACTATTTGCACAGGATAAATTCTGCCCGGGAACAACCGGCAATGGCCTCCTTTTTGGAGGAGGCTGGAAACTTCTTGGCTCACAGTCCCTTGGAGTTGTATCCGTATTTGTATGGTCACTGGTTGCCGGCTTTACCCTATTTTTTGTGATTAAAAATCTTGTAGGCCTGAGGGTCAATAGAGATGAAGAATTACGAGGGCTCGATATTGACGAGCATGGAATGGAAGCATATTCCGGCTTCCAGATTTTTACTAATAGGTAGAAAGATGTAGGAGAGGTATAAAAATGAAATTAATCATAGCTATAATTCAGCCGTATAAACTTACAGACGTTAAGCAGGCACTCTTCGAGAATGAGGTGTATCTTATGACTGTAAGCACTGTGCTTGGAAGTGGTCGGCAAATGGGATTTACCGAAACATACCGGGGCGTACCTGAGGAGGTGAACCTGCTCAATAAAGTAAGACTCGAGATTGCGGTGAATGATGATTTTGTTGAAGCCACCATCGAGGCTATAATCAAAGGTGCAAGAACGGGCAACATAGGTGATGGTAAGATATTTGTTCTGGATTTACCTCAGTGTATTAGGATCAGGACTATGGAGAGAGGTAAAAAGGCCATTGGATAAAGGGAAATTTTAATGAGAGGGGGCGTTATCATGTTAGGATTTTTAATTGGGCTATTCATAATAGTGTGCCTGGTAATCCTTGCCTTTGTTAAAGCAAACTTGACAATTTGCCATCCCAACGAAATTCTTGTCTTTTCCGGGAGGAAAAGAGGGATAAAAGACGGGGAGAGGGTAGGATATAGGGTTATTAAGGGGGGAAGGGGGTTCAAGATACCCATTATTGAGTCAGTAAGCAGATTACCTTTAAATATTATTACTATAGATTTCGAGCTTACGGGAGCGCTTACAAATGGTGTCATACCTATCAACATACAGGCTATGGCTCATGTTAAGATAGCGGGAAGTGAAGAACAGGGCCTTTCAAACGCCCTTGAAAGGTTTTTGGGTAAAAACGTAGATGATATATCAAGGGTTGCGAAGGAGAACATCGAAGGAAGTCTGCGAGGCGTTCTCGCTACCTTAACTCCGGAAGAGGCAAATGCTAAAAGGCTTGAGTTTGCAGATAAAGTCGCTCACGATGCAAGAAATGATCTTACAATGCTCGGTTTAGTCCTTGATACCTTTAAAATCAAGAGCATATCAGACAACGAGGGTTATCTTGAGGCAATTGGGCGAAGAAAAAATGCCGAGGTAAGGCGTGATGCAAAAATAACAGAGGCCAATACAGAGGCTGAGGCAAAAATCGTGGCCGCGGAGGCTAAGACAAAGGGTAGTGTAGCAGCTGCAATGGCAGACATGAGAATAGTTGAGGCGGAAAACGAACTAAGGGTGAAGAGGGCAAATCTGGCTGCTGAAGCAAACAGAAATGAGGCAATATCAGTTTTGGCAACTGATATTGCAAGGGTTGAAGAGCAACAAAAGCTTGAAAGGCTTAGGCTTGAAATGAACAAAAGTAAATATGAAGCAGATATTGTTATACCTGCAAGGGCGGAAAAAGAAGCAAAAGAGCTGAAGGCTATCGGTGAGGCAGCACGAATTGCCGAAGACGGTAAGGCAACGGCGGAGGCCGTCAAGATGCTCAGAGAACAGTGGGAAAAAGAAGACACAAGAGAATTGTTCCTGATTCAACAGCTGCCGGATATCCTCGATAAGGTAACCAGGGTTTTGAGTGATAATCTATCCATTGATAAGGTGACCATTGTGGATAGTGGCGATGGGCGTGGGATGCCCGCCTATGTTAATGGTGTGGCGGGGGCAATCGTGGCTGTATTTGAACAAATAAAAAATGCTACCGGGCTGGATATAGCCGAGATTCTAAAGAAAAAGCCTGCAAGAATTTAACATACTAGTAATTTTTATTCAGGGGCTTAACAGCCACTCGATATTTGTTATATAAGATTTTGTATGCGACAGTATGCCATTTATTATACACTGTCCACTATATAAAGTGAGGTTGAGTTAGAAAAACGATTATACAATAAATACCGTTTGCCGTTTATCCATTATTCCCCTATATATTTTATAGGGAGTTTGTAACTTATTAATATTTAATTGTATTGGAGTAAGATTATGCTTTGTAAAACAAAAAAGGATGTTATGAAGGTAGTAAAGGAATTAGATGTAAGTTTTATACAATTCTGGTTTACAGATGTTTTAGGAATCCTTAAGAGTTTTGCAGTCACACCTACGGAGCTCGAAGAGGGTTTAGAAGAGGGAATGGGGTTTGACGGCTCCTCTATTGAAGGTTTTGCCAGGATAGAGGAAAGCGACATGATTGCTATGCCGGAGCCGGATACATTTCAGATGCTGCCATGGCGTCCCAAGGAAAGGCCAGTTGCTAGGATGTTCTGCGATATACTCAAGCCGGACGGAAGCCATTATGAAGGGGATCCGAGGTATGCGTTAAAGAGGATAACGGCAAAATTAGCAGAGATGGGATACAAGGCCTTTATGGGGCCTGAGTTGGAGTTTTTTATCTTTGAAAACAATAATACACCAAAGACTATTGACAAGGGGGGATACTTTGACAACAGGCCGTTGGATATGGGCGGCGATTTACGAAGGGAGATAATATTCTCTCTTCAGGATATGGGAATCAGGGTGGAATACAGCCATCATGAGGTTGCCCCAAGCCAGCATGAAATAGACTTGAGATACGATGAGGCCCTTATAATGGCAGATAAGACCATGACATACAGAATAGTGGCAAAGGAGATTGCCAGAAAAAATGGTTTTTATGCCACATTTATGCCAAAACCCCTATTTGGAGAAAACGGCAGTGGTATGCATGTCCACCAGTCTTTGTTCAAGGGGGATGTAAATTCATTTTACGAGCCTCAAGATAAGTACAATCTCTCTGTACTTGCTAAGTCTTATATTGCGGGTATACTGACCCATGCCAGAGAGATAGCGGCAGTTACCAATCAGTGGGTAAACTCTTATAAAAGGCTGGTGCCTGGCTATGAGGCCCCTGTTTATATCTCATGGGCGAGAAGAAATCGCTCAGCAATGGTTAGAGTGCCTATGTATAAACCAGGCAAGGAGCTGGCTACAAGGATAGAGTTCAGGTCTCCGGATCCTGCCTGTAATCCTTATCTGGCATTTGCAGTCATGATAGCTGCAGGCCTAAAGGGTATAGAGGAAAACTACACCCTGCCGGACCCTATAGAGGAAGACATCTATGAGATGGATGAAGATGCGAGAAGGCGCGCCGGTATAGTCTCCCTGCCTGGTAATCTATTTGAGGCACTTCAGGAGGTTGAAAAAAGTCAGATAGTTAAGGATGCTTTAGGGGATCACATCTTCAACAAGTTTTTAGAGAATAAAAGGATTGAGTGGGATAGATACAGGACACATGTTAGTAGATATGAGATTGAAAAATATTTGCCTGTACTTTAAAAAAATTTTCCGGTTGATCCTGCAATCTATGTAATATCAGAAATGAATAAACGCGAAAATAAAAAATTGCGCTTTTTTCCTAAGGCCCAGGGTCTATATGACCCACGAAACGAGCATGACAGTTGTGGTGTTGGATTTGTTGTAAATATTAACGGCGTTAAAGATCATACGATTATAGAAAACGGGATCACAGTGTTAAAAAATCTCCTTCACAGGGGTGCAATAGGCGGGGATTTGCTGACAGGCGATGGAGCAGGCCTCCTGTTCCAGATACCGGATGTATTTTTTCGTGAAAAATGCAGCAAGTCCGGTATTACTCTGCCATCGCCGGGAGAGTATGGTGTGGGAATGATCTTTATGCCCCAAGGGCATGGCCCACAAAAACAATGCGCCCAGATTATGGAATCTGCTGTTACCTCGGAAGGGCTTGGGTTTTTAGGCTGGAGAGATGTGCCGGTCAACAGTAATGCCATAGCAGGCCAGGCAAGAGAAATGCAGCCCGTGATTATGCAATGTTTTATAGATGGATCAGGGCTTAACCCTTCAAACCTGGAAAGGAAGCTTTATATAATACGAAAACAGGTTGAGCGTAAGGCCTTTGAAGTCTTAAACGACGAGGAAATGTTCTATATTCCAAGCATGTCATGCCGCACCATTGTTTACAAAGGTCTTTTAACAGGCGTACAACTGGCGGAATTTTATGAGGATTTAAATGATCCTTCTGTTATAACAGCCATGGCTGTTATACATCAAAGATACAGCACAAATACATTTCCATCCTGGGAACTTGCTCAACCCTTTCGCTATCTTGCCCATAACGGGGAGATCAATACCCTCAAGGGAAATCTAAACCATATGCGATCCCGTGAAAAATCTTTCAGGTCAGAACTCTTTGGAAACGATATAAAGAAGATCCTGCCGATCATAGATGAAAGAGGAAGTGATTCATCCTGTATAGACAATGCCTTGGAGCTTCTCGTAAACGGAGGGCGTTCAATAGCCCATGCCATGCTCATGCTTGTTCCAGAGGCATGGGGTGTTAAGTATCCAATAGGTCCGGATCAACGGGGATTCTTTGAGTATCACGCCGGCATTATGGAACCATGGGATGGACCTGCATCCTTATCGTTCACAGACGGAAATATAATAGGTGCGATGCTGGACAGAAACGGGCTACGCCCCGCCAGATATACCATAACAAAGGGAGGGTTGATGGTGTTCGCCTCTGAGGTTGGGGTGCTGGATTTCTCTCCTGATGAGGTGGTGGAAAAGGGCGCCTTACGTCCCGGACAGATGATTCTCGTTGACCTTGAACAAAAGAGGGTTTTGAAGAACGGCGAAATAAAATCTATTTACTCCAGAAAACAGCCTTACAGGCGTTGGGTCGATGAGAATAAAATTACACTTCGTGGATTTTATGGAGATGTAGAATCTATCAAGCCTGACTTTGACAGGCTTTTATTTCATCAAAGACTCTTCGGGTATACCAGAGAAGACCTGCAGATGATAATCGAGCCAATGGCCTCAACAGGCCAGGAACCGGTCGGGGCAATGGGGGCTGATACGCCGTTGGCTGTTCTTTCGGAGAAAAATCAACTGCTTTACTCATACTTTAAGCAGCTTTTTGCCCAGGTTACAAATCCCCCGATCGACCCGGTCCGTGAGGAGCTGGTAATGACATTAATGACCTTTATAGGAAACCCTGGCAATATACTATCTGAAACACCCCAGAACAGCCGGCTCATAAAACTCCGTCACCCCATACTTGCCAATGAAGATTTACGTCGAATAATAAGCCTTGACATAGAAGGATTTAAACCTTTCAGGCTTCCAATAGCATTCCCTGCAAACGGGACCGGGAAAAGCCTGGAATTTTCCTTAGACCAATTGTGCAAAAAAAGCGAGGACGCTCTGCACAGCGGCGCCTCTCTTATAATTCTCACTGATCGCGATTTACCTGAACATCATGCGCCCATACCGGCCCTTCTGGCTGTTTCAGCAGTTAACAGACACTTATCCCGGAAAGGGATGAGGGCCAGTACAGGGCTTATCTTAGAAACTGGAGAGGCCAGGGACGTTATGCATATGGCGTTGCTTTTAGGCTACGGTGCAACAGCGATTAATCCCTATATTGCCTTTGAAACAGTTGCAGGCATGGCAATGAGAAAAGAGCTTAACAGCCATATTGATGTTGCCAAGGCACTCGAAAATTACATAAATGCCCTGTGCAAGGGGATACTGAAAATCATGTCCAAGATGGGCATATCAACGCTTCGCAGTTATAGAGGCGCCCAGGTGTTTGAGGCAGTTGGTCTTGGCAGCAGCCTTGCGGATAAATATTTCCCGGGCACCTCTTCGCCGATAGGGGGAATAGGGCCTGAAGAAATCGCCCTGGAGGCAAGAACACGTTACGATTATGCACAAGATAATAAATCGAACCCAAAGAAGATTCTAAAAAGCGGAGGCCGTTACAGGTTCCGCACTGATGGGGAGCGACATCTCTGGACCCCTGAGACTATAAGCAACCTTCAACAGGCAACAAGGAAGAATGATCCTGGCCTTTATAGGGCGTATTCGGATCAGATTAATAATCAGCTTAAGAAATTATCCACCCTCAGAGGAATGTTTCAATTTAAAAAGACAAGTTCGATCCCCATTGACGAGGTAGAGCCAGCCCCTGAAATCATCAAGAGGTTTGTAACCGGTGCCATGTCTTTTGGGGCCCTGAGCAGAGAAGCCCATGAGACTATTGCTATAGCCATGAATCGTTTGAATGCCATGAGCAATAGCGGAGAAGGGGGAGAAGACCCCGCCCGCTACACCTTATTGCCGAACGGGGACAATAGATCCAGCGCGGTTAAGCAGGTAGCAAGCGGACGGTTTGGGGTAACAACAGAGTATTTAGTCAATGCAAAGGAGATTCAGATAAAAATGGCGCAGGGGGCAAAGCCAGGGGAAGGGGGTCAGTTGCCTGGACACAAGGTCAACGAGGAGATTGCACGAGTCCGTTATTCAACCCCTGGTGTTATTCTCATATCACCGCCCCCCCACCATGACATTTATTCTATCGAAGACCTT
>CAYMVB010000193.1:0-1893 GCA_964393665.1 uncultured Desulfobacteraceae bacterium
TGAATTATTTCAATATAAAAAAATGGCTAAAAAGGAGCACAAGCCCATTGAAAAGAAGAAAAAACCACTTGCTACATTAACAGGCATTGATGCATCAGGCCTTACTAACTTAAAAGGGATCGGTTTTCTCAGTATTAAAAAAGCTGAGCTATGGGGAGAAATTTTTGAATTAAAACTTGAAAAAAAATTCGTTAGTCACGGCGACATAGTATATGTAACAATGCACAAAAAGGGAATTGGTCCTGGAGATAGATTTACCGTGTTACATATATCAGAACCGGTTAAGCATCCTTTGACCGGCAAAGATTTTGGCTATATCCATTCCTTTAAAGGAATCCTGGAGATAGTTAAAACACACAAAGATTATTATACAGGAAAAATATTGGAGTCCTTCAGGCCAATCCAAAGGGGAGATTTCCTGATACCTTATCAGCCAATGTCATCATGTATAATTCCAGTCCCTTTTGATGGCAAAATTGATGCATGCATTATGGCTGTTAAAGATGAGCTACAATTAATAGGACAACACTCTATTGTCTATCTAAATGCAGGTTATCAAGAGGGTGTAAGGAAAGGATATGTTTTTGATGCCTTGCAGGAAAAATCATCTTTCCCTGGAGATAAAAAAGAGACAGCGGTCTCATTGCCCTCAGTGACGTTAGGAAGAATCCTTATATTAGAGACTCGAGAACACACATCTACGGGAATCGTATTTTCTGCCAATAGGGAATTCTACAGGGGGGTTAAGGTTCAGCCGTATACCTGGAAAGATAAGCCCTTTAACTTTGGCACGTTTCCTGTCTGTACCATTGAATAGCCTTGTTTCAAGTCAACTACTATCCCTAAAAGGGATAGGTTGAGGGTCAAAGGCACAAAGGCACACAGGCACAGAGTTTTTGAGATGCATTATTTTTTCAAGGAGACAACAAGCATAAGGCCACTTTCCGTTGCAAATATTACGGAAAAAGCATGTCGGCAACTTACTTTTGTATGTTCAATCAAAAATGTTTTACATAGCGTAATGTTCTAGTAACCAAGTCGGTACCCACCATTGATGTTCAATAATATTATCTATCTTATAATCGCATTAATACTGTTTGGTATAAACTACCCGGGTGAGGTCTATGTTGGTTCACTGGCAACAACCATGGCAATTTTCTTCTTACTCTGGCTTTTATTCGCATCATTCTGCAAATACCAATTTTCAAAAATTCTGAGGTTATATGTAAAGAATCATGCCATAGTAATTGAGTCATATGATCTAAATTCATACTACCAAGCATTAATAACGAGACTGTCTATAGTATCAATAGCTATATTTGCACTATATATATATGTATTTAACCTGAAATACTGGCTCTTGAAAATCCCTGGATTTACAAAATTTTCTATACTCCCAGGCTCTGCAGCAATACTGATTTTTTTTATCTTTCTTGCTACCATATGGTATTATGGTTACGATATCTACAGGGTTTTTGCAAACAGCCCAATAACTCGCTGGGCCTACGTAAAATCAAATAGTAAACTAAACCTGCCTGTTATATTCCCCTGGGCAATCCTTACTGTCTTTTATGACGCTACTACCTTATTCGCAGGGACATCACTAAAGAAATTTTTTGATACTGGAATCGGCCAGTTTGTATTTATCTTTTTTTTCATGATTCTGCTTGTGCTACTTCTCCCTCCCCTGATTAAATATTGGTGGGAATGCTCATCTATGCCACAATCAGAGAAAAGAGAGAATATAGTAAAATTTTTTGAGAAAAATGATTTTAAGTATCGTGATATAGTAAAATGGCCTTTACTTGGCGGACAAATGGCAACTGCCGGTGTTATGGGTTTACTGCCCCGTCTGAGATATATTCTTATAACAGATCCTTTATTACATATCCT
>CAYMVB010000194.1:0-2473 GCA_964393665.1 uncultured Desulfobacteraceae bacterium
TTTGAATGACATGCGAGATAGTTTTCTCATTGTTGTAGCAAGGGATTCCTACGAGGATGTCCGCAGAGCCTATCTCTTCGATCCTTTTAGAGGTATAACTGCGTAGAGCTGTGTCATAAGCCATTGGTAATCTCCTTATGAATGATAAGTTCAGAGCTTTGAAAGTTTACTTCATTCGCGCTCATAAATTTTTTTCGACCCTGCAACGTCTCGCTTCTTGGAGCAAAGCGGAAATCCCGAAGGCGGAGGACGGCAGGGCTCATACGAATCCCGCCCTGCGGGATAAGTTCGCGCTCCATGAAGTCAATTTCCCAATTTTTAGTGTTGCGCAAAGCTCTCCTTGTATAATTCTGAAGCGGTACGTAAAATTTTAGCATAGAACAAGCATGCTTAACATCAGGGACCTATGCCTTTTCTTCTATCCCGACCTCCTTCAGAAATCGGTACGTAATAGCCTCCTCGGCCAGCTTTAACAATGACTCTTTATCCCTGGAACTACCAAGAAGGCCAAGGTTTATTTTTGCCGCTGCTGCAGTGGGGTGACCTCCTGCCTCACCAATATCGCCAAATGCATTTTTCATGGCATCTCCGAGATTAATTCTTATATCCTTATTTCTAGCCGAAATATGTACTACGTCAGCGGAAAGACCATAAACTAAAACTACAGAAACGCCTTCAAGTTTTAATAAATGATCAGCTGCCTGCGGCAGGGTATCCCTTTCCTTGATAAAACCCACATTAGCCAGTAACAGACTCCCAATGCTTTTCCTGTTTTTTATAGCCTCGCCCAATACATCCAGAGTTTCAGAGGACATAAGGGGGGTTTCGATTTTTTTCAAGAGCTCCTGAGATGCCTTATTATACAAGAGGGCGACTGCTTGAAGGTCCTTAGGCGTAGTGCCTCTCGTGAAGCCATCGGTGTCGGTTTTAATACCGTAAAAAAGCAATGTGGCTAATTCTTCTGAAATCTCAAAATCAAGGTCAGTCAAATATTCTGTTAGAATAGTAGAGTTCGCGCCAAGTTCAGGCCTTATGTCAATATAGTCAGCCGAGACCTTTTTAGCGTCGTACGGATGATGGTCTATAATAATATCAGGTCTGATTTCCTTTGGGAGTGAGTTATTTTCTCCTGGGACAGAGGCCTCAATCAAGACTATTTTCGAATAGTCTCCTATATTTTTGATTTTGGCAATGGGAACTGCCTCTACTCCGAGGAGGTTAACCAAGGCCTTATTTTCATCATAACCTATTTCTCCGCCATAGATTATATCAGCGTTCTTTCCCATCTTTTCAACAATTCGTTTAAAGGTCAGGGCGCTAGCGATGGCATCTGGGTCTGGGTTGTCCTGCGTTACAATGGCTATGCCTTTGGTAGCTTGCTGGATTATTGTGCTCAGTGTCTTTAGGTTTTTTTTGGTCTCCAGTTTTTCGAGTTTCTTTATCGCCTCTTCTGCAACTGCTAATGCGGGATAAATCACATCGTCTACCGCCAACTCCTCAAAATCCTTGTTTGCTTCCTGCTTGCCTGCCCTAACAACAAGAGGCACCTCCTTGCTGATCTGCCTGATTATTCGGCATACCTTAAGGTTCAAGTCCAGATCAGTTGTAAGCACCATGACACCTTTGGCCTTTTCTATGGATAGTTTTTTTAAAAGCTCGGGCGATGTGATATCACCCTCAACGACATTATCAAAACCTATATCCCTTAATGAGTCTGCCCTCTCTGGTTTGATATCCACAAGGGTTAGCCTAGAACCTTTATCCTTTAATCGTTTTGCAGCAAAATACCCGGCTGTTCCAATACCTAAGATTATGTACATTTAGATGGCCCCATACAGGAATTATCTCTTGCCTTACTGTGAAAGCATAAAAACTGGCAAACACCTTACCCTTCCGTTACGTGTTACTGTAAAAAGTGAAGAATTATATGTCAAGGAAAAGTAGGTTACGTTTTTGATTTATACCAAGTCAGAAGCGCTTCCTTGTGAGCAAAATTTAGTTTCTGCCCAATCATACTCTGCTTTTAAATAAAAAGATGTGAAATTTTTTAGGCTCTATTCTAGATAAAGGAGGTTGAACCAGAATTCAATATTTATTATACCATCTTTCGTTTCCTTTTTCACCGTTTTTTGGTAAGGTGAAATTGTACATGGAGTTTCTAATTACAGTGCTTCTTTTTCAGATATAGGCCTGGGAAAATTCTCCTATGACCGAACAGGATTTGGTTTTAGAAACATACGATAATTTAGGGGCAGGGATTAGGACAATGCATACAAAGGCAACTCCTCTGGCCACAAGAATGAGACCAGACAGCATTGATGAGGTAGTTGGCCAAGACCATATCCTTGGCCCAACACGGGCATTGCGAAGGGCCCTTGATACAGGGAGGCTTTTTTCCATGCTATTTTGGGGGCCTCCGGGATCAGGAAAAACAACAATCGCAAGGCTTGTTGCCCAGTATACTGAAAGCCCT
>CAYMVB010000195.1:0-5349 GCA_964393665.1 uncultured Desulfobacteraceae bacterium
GATGCGCTTAACTATTGGGTAGCAACTCGTGATGCCTTTGAATACTGGTTCTTAACCATGAATAAAGAGCTCTATGATAGTCTGGCACCAGAAGATCAAAAAATTCTTACAACTGCGGCTGACAAGGTAATGATTGACCAAGCTATAGCAGCTGAAAAGGACGAGACAGAATTTAAGAATAAACTGAAAGCTGCTGGCGTGAATGTCTATGAAATTACACAAGAGGAGTGGGAAGCAAGCGCAAAAGTAGTTCGCAAAGAGGCATGGCCAAAAATCCAGGAAGAGCTTCTTGGCTCTATTCTAATGGATAAAATCAAAAATTATGCAACAAAAATATCCGACTAACATATAGCGGCAGATTTCATCTATTTATTCATGTCTTTAGACTCACACTGGAAGCGGGCCTCCCGGCCCTTTTCCATCAACAAGGTTAGGGGGTTCAAATTATGTGGGAAACATTTAAGAAGATTTGCTGCCATATAGACACCATTTTTGATCAAAGTGGTACCGTACTAATTGTAATAGGAGGATCACTTATCACCCTTACAGTAGTTCTTCAAGTTTTACTTCGCTACGTATTTAAAGCTCCTTTGTTCGGCCTAGAGGAATTTTCCAGGCTAATAGCCGTATGGGTATACTTTCTGGGTGCTATATTCGGAATTAAGCAGGATTCTCATGTGCAAGGTGATGTGGCCGGGTTACTGTTCAATACACCCCGCTCTAAATCCACAATAAAAATAATTACCTGGGGCTTAACTCTCCTGCTTTGCGCATTATTTCTCTATCACTCTGCCAAATATAATATTTGGCTGTACGGAACAGGGGAAAAAACTACCGGTCTTTGGTGGCCAAGAATAATCAGCGTTGGAAGTATGCTTTTTGGGGCACTATTTATGACTATTTACAGCATTGCAAATTTTATTAAATGCCTCCAAAGGGCGCTTACCCAATCAACAGAAATGGGAGGTGAGGTATGACACTTGTTTTATTTATAATGGCTTTTGTTGTAATTATAATGCTTCTTGGAGTACCAGTTGGCTTTTCCTTTGGGCTGGGTGGCTTTGCCATGCTTTTCATAACTGGCCTGGACCCACGATTCGCAATACCTTCCGCCTTCCGAAACCTTGAGTCCTACACGCTTTTAGCCCTTCCTCTGTTCATTATGGCTGGAGGGCTCATGCGAGATGCTGATATTTCGAAAAGATTAATAGAATTCACCATGTCCTTCCTGGGCAGAATCAAAGGAGGCCTTGGTATGGTATGTGTGGTTAGCTGTACTATATTTGGGGCAATCTCCGGTTCAGCTTCGGCAGCTATTGCGGCTATTGGCTCAGTTATCATTCCTGAAATGGTGGAACAGGGCTACGACAGAGGGTACTCTACCGGTCTTGTAGCAGCCTCCTCTATGTTAGCCTTGCTTATCCCCCCAAGCATCCCAATGATAGTATTCGCTATGACGGCACAGATATCCATCCTTGCAGCCTTTTTAAGCACCCTCATACCTGGTGTCTTAATGATGACAGCATATTGCATAATCAACTTGATTATAAGCAGCAAAATGGAAAAGGTAAAAGTGACTCAAAGCCAGAGTTTTCGCAATACTATCGGGGAAATTGGGCGTTCTACAAAACATGCGGGGTTCGCTTTATTTATGCCTGTTTTGGTATTAGGTGGCATTTATGGTGGAATATTTACGCCCACCGAAGCGGCCGGAATGTCGGCTTTATATGCAGTGATTGTGGGCTTCCTTCTTTACAAAACAATGACATTGAAAGGGATGAGCCTCAATATAAAGAACTCTATGATCACCTCCGGCGTAGTAATGATTCTGTTGTTTTTTATCCTGATGGTCAGTCGGATTATGGTTACCTATCAAGTACCCCAGCAACTGACAAGTTTAATATTCAAATTTACAACCAATAAATGGCTCGTTTTGCTTATGCTAAATATTATTCTTATTTTAATGGGTATGCTTGTTGATGATGTCTCTGGCAATATCCTATCCGCAGCTCTCCTTTTGCCCATAGCCAAATCAATAGGTATTGATCCAATCCATTTTGCCGCTATCTCAGTCACAAACCTTTCCCTTGGAAACATTACCCCGCCATGCGCTCCTATGCTTTATCTCGCCGGGTTGATAGGAGGTAATCTTCCACTAAACGAATATGTAAAACCAGCCTCATACTTCATGATATTTGGGGCCTTACCTGTAATATTAGCAGTAACATATATACCTGAATTTGCCTTGGTACTAGTAAACCTATTCTTATAATGATTATAAAAAACGGAGGATATTGTACATGAAAGAAGAATCAGTTCTATATAGCCGAGAGGGTGCCATAGGGATTATCACATTTAACAGACCCCACCGCCTTAATGCTATCAACGGTGATCTTTTAGACGATTTTATCAAGCAATTAATAGTAGCAAGGGAAGATAAGAAGGCTTCCACCATAGTAATGACCGGCACTGGAAGATCGTTTTGTGCAGGCGAAGACCTCAAGGAGACATCTGCCGGAAAAAGCTTTGAGCAATGGGTGCAAGAGACAGACAGACTTCAAGACATCCAGAGATTGACCCTGCGACTCAATAAGCCTCTCATAGCTTCGATAAATGGCTATGCCTTGGGTGGTGGCTGTGAATTTGCATTGAGTGCTGATATAAGAATAGCAGCCGAAGATGCAAAGTTTGGCTTCCCGGAAACTGGGGTCGGGCTCACTGTTACCCAGTCAGGCACAAAGTTGATCTCCCAAATTGTTGGCCTGGGAAAAGCTAAAGAATTAATCTTTACCGGCGAATTTATCGATGCAGAGGAAGCCTTACGAATCGGCTTGGTAAATAAGGTAGTGCCAAATGAAAGGCTTATGGAAGAGACATGTAAAATGTGTAGAAAGATTGGAGAAAGATCGCCTCTTTCTCTTAGGCTCTCCCGAATAGCAATAGATCAAGGTCTTCACTCAAGCTTTGAAGAAATACTGGAAATCGAGGCTGATCACTTGTTAATTTGTGGTAGCTCAAATAATCAAAAAGTGTTTGTAGAAAAAAGATTAGCTGAAATGAAAAAGGATTAAAACCTTTTACACGCGAAATAAAAGCTGTAAAAAATAACCCTTACAGCCTCTCGCACGGAACTCGGCTTGTACTAATTTTATAAAGGAGGTACACATGTTAAAAGGCAGAACCTATGAGGAGGTGTATAAAAACTTCACATGGGAAATCCCTGAATATTACAACATAGGCGTGGATGTATGCGACAAATGGGCAAATGAAAAATACAGATTGGCCCTGATTTATGTAGACAAAGATGGGAAAGACCATAAATACACCTTCTGGGAGCTTAAAAACTTATCTAACCAATTAGCTAATACCCTTAGAGCAAAGGGCGTAGAAAAGCTTGAAAGGGTAGGCATTTTATTACCACCCTGCCCGGAGACTCTATTAGCTCATATTGCTATTTATAAACTGGGGGCTATTGCCGTACCGCTTCTCCCGTTGTTCGGGCCTGAAGCCATTGAATACCGTCTTGAAAACAGCGAATCAAAGGTGGTTATCACTGACAACGAAAATTTGACAAAGGTCCTAAATATCAAGGACCGCCTCCCAAACTTACAGATGATTATGGTCGTGAATTCGGAAGGAATGGACAACGTGGATGACTTCTGGCAAAGCCTCGAGAAGGGGAGTCGCTCTTTCAATCCTGTCTTAACGAAACCTGAGGAACCAGCTCTTATAATATATACCTCGGGCACTACAGGACCCCCTAAAGGTACCCTCCATGGCCACCAGATACTGCTGGGGATTCTGCCAGGATTTGAATTTTATCATAATTTATTCCCAAAGGAGGGAGATTTGATGTGGACACCTCTTGATTGGGCATATATTGGTGGATCATACGATGCATTGTTCCCTACCCTTCACCATGGCATACCTATGCTTGCCTACCGGGCTAGAAAATTTAATCCGGAAGAAGCCTTTTATATTATGGATAAATATGGTGTAAGAAACTTGATGGCGGTCCCCACGGTATTACGCATGATGATGCATGCCGTGAAGAATCCCAAAGAAAAATATAATCTTCAATTAAGGTCAATAACCGTCGGTGGTGAAACTTTGGGAGAAGAGCTTGCTGAATGGTCCAAGAATTCTTTTGGCGTTGAACTCAACGAACAATACGGCCAAACAGAATGCGATTTAGTGATTGGGTATTGCTCCGAGGTCATGAAAATCGTTCACGGGCCAATAGGTAAAGCAGTTCCAGGGCATATTGTAGAGGTAATCAATGAAAAAGGGGAAATAGTTAAGCCTGGCGAATTAGGAGAAATTGCCGTTAAATGTCCAGATCCTGTTATGTTCTTAGAATACTGGAAAAACGAAAAAGCTACCAAGGAGAGGTTTATAGGGGATTGGATGCGGACAGGAGATTATGGAACAAAAGATGAGAATGGATATTTTCGATTCACTGGAAGAGAGGATGATATTATAGAAAGCGGCGGCTTCAGAATTGGGCCTGGAGAGATAGAAGATTGTTTGATGAAACATGAAGCCGTTGCACTGGTAGGTGTCATAGGTGTTCCAGATAAACTAAGAGGCGAAATCATAAAGGCCTTTGTCATGCCTAAAGATGGCGTAAAAGTGGACAAGGCCTTAGAGGATAATATGAAGGAGTATGTCAAAACAAAGCTTGAGGCACAAGCATACCCAAGGGAGATAGAATTTGTACAGGAGATGCCACGGACAAAATCTGGAAAAATCCTGAGAAGCGAGCTTCGCAAGATGCATGCGGATAAAACATAAAATACTTAAAACGAAAATGGCTCAATAGAGAATGAAAAAGAGTCATAATGCAAACAGAAGGAGTAAATAATGTCAAAAAAAGTAGGCATTGTCGGTGCAGCAGTCACCCCTTTTAAGGGGACATGGAGAGAAAAAACATATTATGAATTAGCACAGATGGCAACAAGGGAGGCAGTAAAAAATGCAAAGATAGAAATTGGTGATGTAGATGCAGCATTCTACGGCATCTACAATGATATCTTTCAGCGAACAGTTATCCCTGAGCATGCCATCCACGGCCTCTTAGGCATGCAAAACAAGTTTGGTATACGCATCACGAATGGTGGTGCGACCGGTATCTACACCATGTCAGCAGCACATGCATATCTTGCATCCGGAAGATTTAAGACCGCTCTTGTAGTAGGTGTAGAGAAGGCAACCGATTGTTTTGACTTCTCATCTATGTCCGCCACACCTGAAGTCATCAAGACAATAGGCTGGTCAGGGGATAGTTTTTTCGAACAAGGCATTGGCTGGACAGCATCTGACAGCTATGCAGAAGTTGTCCTCGCCTAC
>CAYMVB010000196.1:0-3994 GCA_964393665.1 uncultured Desulfobacteraceae bacterium
GGAAAGGCACCAATAGTGGTTACACGATCCCGATTAATAATTTCGTAAGATTGTCCATCCACTCTTATCTTAACGGGAAACCATTCCTCCAATGCCTCAAGATAATTATCACAGTACTCTTTGGTGTGAAATCCGATGAAATCATTGGAAAGCATCCCCCACGTCAGCTTTTGCAAGGCAGTCTCAATATTCTCACCAAAAGGTTCGTAAGCTTGGGCTTTAACCCTATCCCTCTTGTCTTGCCGAATCAGCCCCTGAATTTCATGGATATTAAAGAAGGGGGTATGAATAAATTGCCCTATACTAATCTTCTTTCTTTTTTCAGCAGAAATAACCTCTTCATTGAGTAAGGGTTTGTAGAACTCTGAAATTCTCATGAGATGATAATCCTGGCTCCAGATGACAATGTCGCCGTTTTTCTTTTGTAATTCTTTGCTTTTTCGTACTTCATCGATAATGGTATTGGCAAATGTAACTCCGCTGCTGAT
Organism: uncultured Desulfobacteraceae bacterium; assembly: GCA_964393665.1. GTDB lineage: Bacteria > Desulfobacterota > DSM-4660 > Desulfatiglandales > B25-G16 > M55B121. The sequence continues at coordinate 489 of CAYMVB010000196.1, forward strand.
ATACTGTATAAAATCGTTTTTCTCAAAATAGGGCCTGGGGAAAGACGGTATTCGTTTATAAAAAAGGGGTGATCTTGTAAGATGCATCAAGGGCCATAAAAAGCTGTTCGAAAATTTGTTGTAATAGCCATGCATATGCTCTGTGTCAAAAAAGACAAAGCGCATGTAAAAATCATAATCCTTATATCTGAAATGCATGCGGGTATCCGGTTCGATCTCTATATATGGAAAATGCTCTGGTGCATAGTTTTCCTTTTTCATCTTTTCAAACAAAAAGGCATAATGTCCACGGGCAACATCTACATCGCTATCTCCCATGGATGCCCCGAGCCAGGTAGTTTTCCATTTGCCGGGCCTCAAAAGACCGGACATTGCCTGGACCAGCCCGCCTCCCCCGAGTCTAATCCCTTTTGGTCGCTGTCCTCTTTTTAAACTCGATTCTACATTTGAGAGCAATTGCTCGGAGAAGCTGAAAGGGCCTCTATTGGAAACAATAATCAAATAACTCATTGTTAGTTAATCCTTGTGGTTTTGCCTTTCGGCTTGATTTTTAATCGATCCCTTATAATCCATACATGGCTTTATGATATCCAGTCAGAAAGGAAAGAGAGAAGTTCATCGGGGGGTTTGATCCAGATATCAGCCTCAGTCGGTCGAAATTCTTTGCGAACCAAGATGCCTATGCCATGCCCCTTAATAGCCGTAAAGGCATCCTCGTCTGTAAAATCATCTCCAAGATATGCCGCCACTGTTTCTTTCTCCATTTCATTAAGTATTTTTCTTACCGCGTTTCCCTTGTCTATCCCTGGAACCCGAATTTCCATGCCCCCATCAAATTCATTCAAGCGAAGTCCCCAAATTTTTGTAATGAAAGTGCATTTTGAGTCAATTTTATTTTTTATGTTATCTGCTTGCCTTCTATCCAGCCCCCTCCAATGAATGGCCAGGCAACCGGGTTTCTTTTCACACCGATCTGCAAGGCCTATTCTGTCAACCCATTCATGTGCGGAAACAAGCGCATGAAGAAATTTTTCATCTGTTGATTCAAGTTCATAAGAGCCATCCGATTTCAAGCGCTCGAGTCCATGGGAGCCCCATACCTCTGGATTCTTGTTAAGCTGTAGCAGGGGAAGCAAATCTTTAGCCCGTCTGCCACTGATAATGACCAAACGGATATCATGCCTTTGCAGGATTTTGTTCAGAATTTCATGTATGCCAGGATAGGGGTGGGCATTTGCAGGATCAACCTGAAAAGGGGCCAGGGTGCCATCATAGTCTAAGAGAAGAGCCTTCTGCCGGGCTGCCTTCATGTGCATAAAGAACAGATCAAGGTCTGTATCTGTATTCAAAATCTTCATAAATCTTTACAATTATAGACATATCCTGGGAACCGGGCCCCTCAACGCAGCTTACTATTTTAACTGAGCTCAATAAGCTCTTCTTTAGCATGCAAAAGGGCAAAAATAAGGGTGAGGTATTCCCTTAGCTGCCTGGTGATAAGAAAGTTTTCGCGTACAAATTCTTTGGCTTTCTTTCCCATTTCCTCCATAATATCAGGGTTATGCAACAGATACCGAATCCGGAGAGCTGCGCCTTCCGGTGTATTTACCAGGAACCCGGTGTGATGATTAACCACCTGGATACGAATCCCTCCGGTGTCACCCCCGATGACCGGTTTATTTTTCCACATGGCTTCCGTCACGGTTAAACCAAAACCCTCCTTGATTGACTTTTGCATGACAATATCAGCAGAACGTTGAAGGGCATTAATCGTACGGTGCGCGTCCGCAGGTAAAAGGAGAATTTTGATGCCGGGATCATCCATAGCTGCTATCCGCACTTCCCGTAAAACCTCTTCGCCTTCAGGATCATCTGAGGCGCCACCCCCTGCGAGTACAAGTTGTAAAGGCGGAACAAATTCCTTTGCAAGGTGATAAGAACGGATCACCCCGAAAGGGTCTTTAAATCGGTCATAACGGGAGATCTGAAGTATTATTGGCCTTTCAGGATCGATTTTAAAATTTTGGCGAACCTTGCTGATGTCTTCCTCGCTCAGGTCGATATTTTTTTCATTGAGTGGATCAATGCTGGGCGCAATAAGATAAATAGGATGAGGCAATCGCTGTGCGAAATTTGAAAGGGAAAAAATGCTTGCATCATACCCCGAGACAAATTCGCGGAGATACTTCCAGACTGGCCTGAATGGCCTGCTGGCATCGATGTGACAGCGCCACACCCACTTGCCCCTGCGATTTGGAACATACTTTATTAGTGCAGCAGGCTGAGGGTCGTGGGCAATCACAACATCCGCCTCTTGCAAAAGCCCTTTTAGTCTCTCCGCTGTATCCTCATTTGTCTTTTCGTAAGCCTTGAGATAACTTTCAGGTACATCTACCTGATTTCCCTGCATGGCATTGTGAAAGCTTTTTGTACATTGATAAAAATCGCTCTCTCCGGTAATAACCTCCCACGTAGCTTTAATGCCAAGCTCCTGCATCAGAGGCACCAGTTTTTGCAGTATCTCTGCAACCCCGCCTCCGGTATAGGTGGCGTTAATGTGCACAAGGCGGAGTCCATTAAGGGGACGTGCTAGTTGCTGTAAGTGCTCAATTACATCCCGGCCCGCAATTTCTGCATATTTTTCAAGTAAGTTTTTCTCTTTCAAGGTTCCTCTTTTTGAAAATAGACTGTAAACACCTCGCTCAGTTCTTCACGCAATTTTTTCAATGGAGTAAAATAGGGACATACGCCGTTTATCATGTGGCATAAAATGCCGTACTCATCTCCGAAATTAAGTAGCCAGTTTTGAAAATCATCCAGGGAGTTCGGGTTTCGACGTCGGGCATCAATAAAATGATAGAATATACTTCCAAGGGACAAGCCGGGTATAATATCAACAAAATTTTTCGGGTTATTAACAGACAGCTTCGTGTCAAATATTACGATCTGGTATCGTATAAATTCGAATTGAGCATCTCTTTCGGCCCAAATAGGAAATTCGGTTTCATCTAAGCTTTCCTCGATTGTCTCTATAAGCTCGTTTCTTAAAGCCTCCATTGATTCGTAGGCGCTTGGATTTATAACAGCGAGGCGTTCCGCAAGGACCTTGTTGTGAAGGCTGTGGACAATCCAGCTGGCAAAATCGTTGTGATATTCAGGGTCATCAAACCGGGGCCTCAATAAACCTCCCCAAAAGTGATAATAAATGCTGCCAGGCTCGATTTGACGCAAGTGCTCCCTGAGCTCCCGTAAATTCTGAGCCTTCTTCCCGGTAGCGATAGCTATCAATGCACAATCCTTGATAGCAAAAGTAGATAATTCGGATTCAGTCACCATAATATCCTTAGTTCATGAAGGGTCCTCAAATAAATAAAACTGCCCGAAATAGATTCCTGAATGGTAAAATCAGGAATCTATTTTTAGGCTTTCATGGTAATGCTCGTGTTGGCTGCCGACACTAAAAACGATAAAAATATTATAATAAAAACCAGGATTTTGCAAGGGGC
>CAYMVB010000197.1:0-14382 GCA_964393665.1 uncultured Desulfobacteraceae bacterium
AGGCACAGAGGCACAGAGTTTTTGAGACGCATTATTTCTTCTTTGTGCCTTTGCCACTTTGCCCCTTTGTGCCTTAACCAGTAAAAATTATTAAACTAAAGTCTTCGCCTGTCGAAGCGAAGCGAAGATCCCGTTCTGCGGGGAATAGGCGAGGGTTTTTCTCCCATTCCCCGAATGAGACAATAAAATATTACGTATCCGTTAATATCTTTGTTATCATCTTCGATAAATCTTTTAAGGTAAAAGGTTTCTGTATAAATCCATTACAGCCGCGGTTAAGAATCTCCTTTGCCTGCCCATCTATGCTATAGCCGCTTGAAAGAAGAACCTTGATGGAGGGATACAGCTCCTTCATTCTGTCATAAGTCTCCCCGCCTCCTGCATGCGGCATAATCATATCAAGTATAACTAAATCAGGGGGAGAGGATGGGAAGCTAGTGCGCAAAGTCTCAATAGCCTCTTTTCCCCCGTGCGCGATAATTACGGTATAGCCTAAGGAACTAAGTAAGGCCTCACCCACATCAAGCACGATCTCCTCATCATCAACAAGAAGGATTGAGGCCTTCCCCCTTTCAATCATCGCCGCCGATTGAGTCTTTTTACCTATTATATGGGCCGGGGCAGGCAGATAGATAAAAAACGTAGTACCGCGTCCCTTAATAGATTGCACATCTATATAGCCGTCATGGGCCTTTATAATACCATACACAGAAGCCAGGCTCAGTCCGGTTCGTTTACCCAACCCCTTAGTAGTAAAAAAGGGGTCAAAGATTTTTTCCTGGATGGCCTTATCCATGCCTATGCCGGTATCCCTTATGGAGATTAGAACATAACTGCCTGCCTTTATCTTATAAGGCTTCCTCTCGATATCTGTGTGGGCAATGTTTTTTGTTGTAATGTATAATTCTCCCCCTCTGGACATGGCCTCTGCAGCGTTAATATAAATATTAAAGATAACCTGCACAATCTGCCCCTGGTCAGCCTTTACAAGAGAAAGCTCGGGTTCAAGATCATGATAGAAAGTGATGTCCTTCCTTGTTTTAGTAAAGATAGCGGAGGTTTCTTTAATTATACTATTGACGCTTATTTGCTTTAACTCATATTTTCCTCCTCTTGCGTATCCAAGAAGCTGACCGGTGAGCTCTGATCCACTTTTTACTAATTTTTCAATGTTAGTGAGTCTTTTATAGTGGGGGTGATCCGAAGGGGTTTCTAAAAGCATCAGGGAAGTGTTTCCCTGAACTGACATCAACAGGTTATTGAAATTATGAGCAATTCCTCCTGCCAAGGTACCTATGGCCTCCATCTTTTGGGCCTGCAGGACTTGGGCCTGCAGGCTAATTTTTTCCGTAATGTCACGTACAACACCCCGAAAACCTGTTGCATTGCCATTGAAATCCTTCGTAAGAGATACTGAGCCCTCTATATGCCTTTTTGTATTATCCTTTCTAACGATCTCCCAATCAAATATTTGTTCAGCTTTCCCCGTTCTGTATACCCTATTGAAAATCTTATAGAGTTTTCCAAGGCTTTCTTTTTCTGAATACCCTCTATAATTCATGCCCATCAATTCGTCACGAGAATATCCAAGTAGCTTACATATAGAATCATTAAAAAAGACAAGATTACCAGCAATATCAACCTCATAGTAACCCTCTTCAATGCTCTCGAGAATATTACGATATCTTTCCTCACTTCTCTTAAGAAATTCCTCTGTGCGCTTCTGTTCTGTAATATCAGTATAGACCGCGACAACCCCCTGGACCTCGCCATTCATGAGAATAGGGGAAGCTGCTACAATGACATTAACTGGGGTGTGGTCCTTACGGTAACGCACTGTCTCCCTAGGATAAATTCCCTTCCCTGAGAGAACATGGAGGGTAATTGTCGTTGCCTCATCCATCACATCAGGATTTGCTATTAAATCATCGAGGTCTTTGCCTGCAACCTCATGGCTTGTATAACCAAAAACCCTCTCCGCTCCGGGGTTCCACTCAAGTATGAGGTGGGAGGAGTCAAGTGTAACAATGGCATCTGGGGCATTACGTAATACGGATTCAAGGTAGTTCCGCCTTGTTTTAAGCTCCTCTTCTGCCTTCTTGTGATCAGTGATGTCTCGAACCCAGACCTGTATGCCAGGTTCTTTCTCTAAAGCTATCGCCCTGGCGCTGATCTCTCCATACAACCATGAGCCATCTCTCCGCTGGAGTTTAACCTCGTATTGCTGCGGCACACTTTCACCACTCATACGGGCCTGTGCGCGCCTTCTTGTTATGTCTTGGTAATCAGGATGATATATAAGCCAGTGGTCAAGGCCCATGAGTTCTTCCTGATCGTATCCGAGCATCTCATTCAGGCGATGATTGGAAAATATTATTTTAGAACCTATTTGAACAAAGATTCCATCAAAACTATTTTCTACCAAACCCCGGTATCTTTCTTGGCTCCTTTCAAGCGCCCCCTTTTCCTCTTTGTATTCGGCTATTTCATTTTCTAACTGATTAACCTTTTGCTCCAATTCTGCATAGGTTGGTTTTTCGGCCATTAGAAAATCCTCCTGTTTACCCAAGGACAAAGAAAGCCCTAAAATGTATTCAGATCATCCTCATTTTAAATCGTTAAGAAGTCTAACAATTATCTCTAAAAGTTCCCCCTCTTAACAGTATAAGCTAAACTTCTCAATTCATATATTGGGATTTTTTTAATAAGCTATAAGTATTTATGCCTGATTTATCAAAATATTTCATTCTAACAACACGCGGGAAAATAATCTTTGGGCAAGCATATTGTAAGTTTGAATCAATAGCAGTTACAGGAAAAAAATCTATTGAAGGTTTCGCCTTGAATATATCATGGAAAAAGTCCTTGGTATTTCTTCATTGACCTCTCTTTCCAGTTTCCCCTGTGGTAGGCGTCTGAAATCATGAGAGGTAACACAAGGGTTGCCTCGCCCCAGACCATTTGCTCAAATCCTTTATCCACCTTACCCCATGAGGATGCTTCTTTCAGTGTAGAGCCTGAAAGGCCGCCATCCCTTTCGTCAGCAACTGTTATTTGTACAGCATATTTATGCATGGGCCGCTCATCACCCAAAACATCGGCGGCCACGACAATATCTTGGGCAAAATTTTTCGGTACTCCACCCCCTACCATAAAAAGGCCGGTATCCTGTGAGGCTATTTTGATCTCCGTCAGCTCCCTGAAATCCTTGACGGAATCTATAGCAACATGCTCGCCTATATTTTGCCTTTGATGTAGAATCAGGCCAAAGCCTGCGCTTGAGTCTGAAAAGGCTGGGACAAATATTGGAACATCACGTCTGTAAGCCTCTAATATAACCGAATTTGCTTTTGGATAATGTTTCTCAAGATAAATACCCATCTCCTTGATAAATTCCCTTGAGGAATATGACCTTTTATTTAACCGATTTGCAATCTTTGTAACCGTTAAATCGCAATCCCGCAACTCATCCTCATTAATATATGTGTCATATATTCTATCGATGTGGAGCCTTCTTAAATGATCATCATCCGCCCTGCAATCCCCTAAATAGTGCCGGTATCCGATCCCCTCGAAGAAATCCTGATCTATAATGATCGCACCGGTAGAGACAATCACATCTACCATATTACAACGAATCATATCCGTGACAACATGTTTTAATCCGGCGCTAAAAAGTGACCCGGCAAGGGTTAAAATTATTGAACATGAGTCATCTTTTAACATCCTGTTAAATATGACAGAGGCATTATTTAGGTTCCTCGCCTGAAAAGCCATCCTTCCATAGGCCTCGATAATAGGCCGGGCATCAAATGATCGAATATCTATATGCTCAATAATGTTTTTTAAAAATGATTGTTTATCCATAACTCACATTGCCTTATCTTAACAAGTACCTTTATCTTCAAATGCAGAAATTTAATACTAAAAGTACCTGTAGTTCTTTTATCGATATTTAAATATATAACTCAGAAATACGTAGATCAGCTTAGCAGCAATAAAATCAGGTGCCTTGTTGTGTTTATTCGGCATAAGCTCAACTATATCAAAACCGACAACGTGTTTTTTGCTAGCAACTTTTTTTAAAAGCCCGATAATCTGATACCAGTTTAGCCCTCCTGGCTCTGGGGTCCCTGTGGAAGGCATAACAGAAGGATCGAATACGTCCAAATCAATAGTTACATAGACATGCGAAGATAACAACTCAACTGCATTATCAACCCAATCATCTCTAAACACAATATCTTTAGCAAAAAAAGTTCGTGATTCATCGAGCTTTTCATATTCTTCCCTGTCCAAGGATCTTATACCTACCTGCACGGCTGGGCAAATTTCCTTAACTCTCGCCATTACACAGGCATGGTTAAAAGGAGAGCCATCGTAAGATTCCCTGAGATCAGCATGCGCATCTAATTGTAAGACGCTAAGGTCTGAAAAACATTCTTTTACCCCCTGAACAGCGCCCGGGGTTATTGAATGATTACCCCCCAGCATGACGGGAAACTTCCCATCCTTTATAAATGATGAGAAATGTTGCTTAATAAAATGCGTTAGTTTCTCAGGGGATTTAGTAAGGTGGGGCGATTTAAAGGTATATATTCCATACGAGTGCACCTCTATATCTGTCTCAATATCATATAATTCTACATGCGCCGAGGCCTCAAGTACGGCTTTAGGGCCAAGGTTCGCCCCTTTTTGCCATGTGGATGTACAATCATAAGGAACAGGGAAGACAACAATTCTTGCAGAGCCATAATCTGTCCAATTTGACTCTCTTCCACCGAAGGGGATATTATTCACCTGCTGGCCTGAGCTAAACGGAGATTTCTTAAAAAACCTGCCCCTCTTTCAATCATGAAAACCTTTGGCCTTTTTGAAATGAATGCTTCTATTATCCTATCTCTCGCCATATCTGTATCAAAAGGTTTACATGAGAAGAGATCTACAAAGGCAAAGCCCTTTTCTACGAAGGTATGTATTGATAAGTGGCTTTCCGCTATAACTACAAATCCAGTTATACCCTTATCTTCCGGAACAATGCCCTCGTAAGGAAAAACATAAGGTTGGGTAATTTTTACCATTCCGATCTCATCAGGAATGGTATTTAGAAAATTAAAAATAAAATCAAGATTATTGATCCTTTCTTGATCACACTCAGCCAAATCTAGCATCAAGTGGGGCCCAAAATAGGATTCCTTTTTCATAGTACATAAACCCTCCTTATCTAAAGTGAACAATAAATATAATGAATGAAATTTTTTGCCAATAATACACAAAACTATATTAATCTCAACAATTTTTTTCAATTTTTTTATCCCATTTATTATAAATAAAAAGCCAGCGACAACATGGGAAAATATGAGCCAGACCTTTATCAGTCAATGCCTTGCAAATTTTATAAAAACTAATGCATACCTTTAAATAATTTCGGTTTTACCAAAATGGAAAATAAAATCAATCTATTGAGAATTTTCCTAATAAGACTCCTTATCTGAATATGCTACTCTAAAAACGCTCGTTACCTGATAGTTACAAAAGATGGGGCAGGATATATTTCCTTGACAAGATAATTTTTATAAAATATATGTTTTTGTATACTGTATACATAAAGATTTTAAATAAGGAGGACAAGTGAGATGGCCAAGTTACTTTTTGAATGGGATTATTCTTCATATCCAGGCGCTAAAAAGTATCCTCATCTATTCAAACCTATCCAGTTAGGGCAACTTACTATACCAAACCGGATAAAATATGCTGCTACCGAAGATAACCTGAATGATCACAATGGTTTTGTTACCGATGCCGATGTAGCATATCTTAGGGAAAGGGCCAAAGGGGTTGTTGGCGGCATATGCACCATGCAGGGTGTATATATGGATGAAAAGCGTATGGGCCAAGGATATGTTGGACAGGCAGCTGCGTGGGATGATAAATATATTCCTGGCCTGCAAAGACTTGCTGATGCAATTCATGAGGAAAGGGCTGTCGCAGGATGCCAATTAATGCACTGTGGTAGAGTTGGTGCAGTAGAGGTTGAACATTGTCAAGGGCCATCAAGTGTCCCGCAAAGGTTGAGGATTTTTCGGCCAGTATTAGAGATGTCCAAGGCCGACATAAAACAGTGCACAAAGGAACATATTGAAGCCGCTGAGAGATTACTAAAGGCCGGGTTTGATGTCCTTGAAATTTCTGGAATTGTAGGTTACCTGCTATCTAATTTTGTTTCAAGCTACACAAACAGACGTACAGATGAATACGGAGGAGATATCCGTGGAAGGATGAGGTTTGTTGTAGAACTCATAAAAGAGATTAAAAAAACATGTGGAGATGTACCTGTAGGTATTAGACTTTGCGCGGAAGAACTCTTAGATGATGTTAGGGGCAATACCCATGAAGAATCAATGATTACCTATGAAATGGCGGAGGAAGCAGGTGTAGATTTCATGAGTGTCACCGCCGGATGGCAGGAGTCTATAGTGCCGGTTATCAGCAGGGATGTACCAATGGGCTCATGGATTCATCTGGCCAAACGTGCAAAAGAGCATCTAAAAATACCAGTGCAAATGGCATACAGGCTTTTTACGCCGGATATCCCTAACAAGGCCATCGGAGATGGCGAATTGGATTTCTGGGAAATGTGCAGGCCAATGATTGCGGACCCCCTAATGCCTAAAAAGGTTTTAGAGGGCAGAGAGGAAGATATACGGCATTGTGTTGCATGCAATTTGTGCCTGGCAAGGCTTTTTAGAGATGCGCCTATGACATGTTATATTAACCCTGTCTGTGCGCATGAATCAGACCCCTCATTCGCTAATCCGGAAAAGGCCCAAGACCAAAAAAACATTATGATTATTGGTGGCGGCCCTGCAGGTCTGGAATGTGCATATAGTGCAGCTCGAAGGGGTCATGAGGTCCATGTTTACGAAAAGGGTAAGGAACTAGGAGGTACCATTATTGAAGCATCAAAGGCCCCGTATGGAGATGAGGAACTCATGACAGTCATAAATTATCAAAAGGCCCAGTGTAACAAGGCAGGGGTAGTCTTTCATCTAGAAACGGAGGTAACAGAGGAAGTAATCCAGGATGAATTGCCTGACAGTGTAATCTTGGCTACAGGCCCTGTTTATTCTAAAGGTAATGGCACAGGATTTGACAGGCAAAATGTTGTTAATGTACTGGATGTTTTACGTGGCAAAGCGGATGTTGGTGATAAGGTTGTTGTATGGGGGAACAGAAAGCCGGGCATTGGTGTTGCCCTGCTCCTTGCCAAGAAAGGGAAAAAGGTTACCATTGTAGGCAAAAATAAATCTGCCGGCCTTGATGTCAACCCATCCTTCAAGTGGAGATATATGATATATCTCAGGCAAAACGGCATTATGACATACAATGACTGCGATATTGAAAGCATTGAAGAAAACGGCATTATGGTTAAAACCTATGATGGATATCATTTCCCTGTAGCATGTGATACTGTTGTTTTAACAGAAAGAGAGGATAACACAAATCTTAAAGATATAGTCCAGAGAGAAGGCATAGAGCTTTTCGTCATTGGAGATGCATTAGTGCCTCGTAATTTATCAAGTGCAGTGCATGATGGTTACCGTATAGGAATTCGGATATAAAGAGGAGGTTAAAAATGTCATTTAATGCAGAAAAAGAAATAACAAAATTGTGGAAAAATCTGCATACAGCCCAGGATGAAATCGGCAAAACGTATTACAGATGGCGAGAAGCTGCTCTTCAATTTGCAGGTCCCGATACTAAACCCCTGGACGTAAGTTTAAAAACAGCTGAAGTTATGGGTATGGAGATTGGCAAAAGCCTTCTTCCCCGTTTAAATTGGTTAAAGGGAGAAGAAGTATGGCTGATGAACCTGGCAAAAAACATTGCAGGCAATTGGATAAACCATGGAGCAATCGTTGATGTGGAAAATGGAGAAAATCCATTCGAGGTTCTTATTACATGGAAGAGATGCCCATGGCCGACATTTGCTAAAGAATATGGTGTTGATATGGAAGAAGATGTATTGTGCTGCGACAGGATATTGCAGACAATACTTAAGGATGTAAACGAATTTTTTAATACAGACTATACAATAGAAACCTTAAAGGCCATTCCCAGAGGCGAAGGGGAGTGCTTGAGAAGATTATCCAAGAATAATAAATAGGAGTAATAATATGGCTGCTCAAGTAGATACTCAAAAATGCACCATGTGTGGCGGTGTGACCCAACCTATTTGCATAGAGGTCTGCCCGGATTCAGCGATAAGAGTTCAGGACAACAGGATCGTAGTGACAGAATTTTTATGTGAAGACTGCAACGAATGTGGCTGCGCTTGCCCTGACGGAGCAATAACTGTTCCGCTTGAAAAGGTAACATTTTAAGAAAATAAAGGGGTAACATGAAGGTTAACAAAATAGATCATATATGTATTGCGGTTAAAAATCTCGAAGAGGCTAGAAAAAAATGGGAGCCAATCCTGGGAAAAGTACAACCGGATGATCCTTATGTTGATGAATTAGAAAAGATAAAGGTCGCTCGATACTGGCTTGGGGGGGTTGGCTTCGAATTAATGGAGTCTACATCCCCTGATGGAGAGGTAGCAAAGTTTATCGAGAAGAATGGTGAAGGCGTTATGCTTATTAGTTTCAATGTAGATAACACTGGAGAATCCATAAAAGAGCTGGAAGGCAAAGGATACCCATTTATTGGGGGGGCTAGACCATTTAGGAATTGTGAATTTGCCTTTATACACCCCAAGGCAGTCAATGGCGTACTTTTGGAATTAATAGATTATAAATGGGATGAGCTGAAAAATAAATAACCCATCATGTCTTTAAGCCCAGGGAACGTATCATGATTCCCTGGGCCTATCAACGCCTCCAATTCGCCATTATCAGGCAAGGTATAGAAACTATAAAAACGAGAGCCTTGCACAAGCCTAAAAATTTGGAAATTGACTTCATGGAGCTCGAATGAAGGCAATTTTCAAAGCTCTCAAAAATCTCATACGTCTAACCCGACCCAGAATAAATCTTTATTTTCAGGAATCACTAAAAAGCTTTCTGTACTTCCCGTATCCTTCCTTTTCCAGATCACCCACCGGGATGAACCTTAACGATGCAGAGTTAATGCAATATCTCATTCCAGTGGGCAATGGTCCATCATCAAATACATGGCCTAGGTGGGAATCAGCATATTTGCTTCGTACCTCTATCCTGTGTGGAAAAAGTGTTTTGTCCACCTTCTCGACCACAACGTCAGGCTCAATGGTTTTTGAAAAACTTGGCCACCCTGTCTTGGAATCGTATTTATCAACAGAGCTAAAAAGCGGCTCTCCGGATACAATATCAACATATATACCATCACTTTTGTTATCCCAGTATTCATTGTGAAATGGTCTTTCCGTATCATCTTGCTGTGTTACACGGTATTGTAAAGGGGTCAGCCTTCTCCTCAATTCTTCTTCCGGGGGTTTACTATAAACAATGTTACCACCGAGTTTATCACCCCAGATCCTTTTTAAATACTGGTCCCTGCCGGATTTTTCTCTATAGTACTTATATTTCAACGGGTTTTTCTTAAAGTAGCTCTGGTGGTATTCTTCTGCCTCATAGAATCTTGAAAATTCCTTAATTTCGGTTACTATGGGTTCTTCAAATCGTCCAGATTCAACAAGATTTTTTTTGGAAATCTCCGCTACGTGTTTTTGCTCATCATTATGATAAAAGATGGCAGTCTTATACTGGGAACCCCGGTCCACAAACTGACCACCTTCATCTGTTGGATCAATTTGCATCCAATAGGTATCAAGAATCTCTTGATAGCTCACCCTACTTGGATCGTATATAAGCTGAACTGCTTCAAAATGCCCGGTATTTCCAGTGCATACCTCTTCATACGTCGGCTCTTCCACATGTCCGCCCGTATAGCCAGAAATTACCTTAATAACCCCATCAATACCTTCAAAAGCATGGTCCATGCACCAGAAGCATCCCCCAGCAAATGTAGCTCTCTCCGTATTTATTTCTACATTAGTCACGATAATGTCCTTTCCTTTATAATTTTCACCCGCATCTGAGTAAGTGCTTACTATAATCAAAGATAAAAAAACAAAAAAAACTATTCCTTTCATATTAATCCCTGAATGTTCATTGTAAATTAAAAAATCGTAAAAATAAGTCCTTACTATACTATTAATCATTACCTTACATATTGTACATCCTTTCATTCTGATCATGTTAACGCCCAAATTATATTTTACTTATAGATTACCTTCATGCAATAGCTGAATGGGTAGCTGGAATTGTATATAATTTTAATAGCAAATTCAGGGCTACAAACTTTTCTGGCTTTGCTAAAGGCCTTTAAAATGGATTGCCAATAATTACATGAAAAAGTAATTCTCCAAGCTTTACCAAACATAAATATCTATTAATCTTGACATAGGCTTATATTTACCCTATGTTTTGTCCTATTGTGATTATAAAGATATAAAAATGCATTAACCGAGAAAATTAATTACGAAAGAGATTACATTATGAAAACAAAACTTATGATTGCCCTTGGTGTTTTGATTGCTGCCCTTTTATGGTTAATTGTCTCAATCTACCCTGACTGGCTCTGGTTTCAGAACCTATCATTTTCCGGGGTTTTTTGGACGATACTTCTTAGCAAGCTTGGCTTTGGAGCAATTGTCTGGCTGGTATTAATTATCATCCTGCTTTTTAATGTTTACGCGGCGAGACGGCTTAGCAGGGAAAATGTGCAAGAAGCAGGGTTAAGTGAGAGGAATGGCTATTTCTCGCAACTTGGAATATCGACTAATACAATCAATATTCTTTTATTAGGGCTTATCCTTATTATAAGTTTTATTATTGCGTCAAAGGGGTCCAGTGAGTGGGATATGGTCTTGCGTTACTTACACCAGCAACCCTTTAGCGATACAGACCCAATTTTTCACAAGGACATCGGCTTTTTCATTTTTTCTCTCCCGTTCTATGCCTTTATCCAATATGGCTTGTTAGTTTTATTTCTCTTTTCCTGGGGTATTGTCATTGTTTGGTACCTGAGGGATGGTGCTATGCAGGTAATCGATTCATATACTCAAAAAGACGGCAAGGCCGTCTCCTTGCCAAAAATTACAATCTCAAAAAATGCAAAAAAACACATGATTTTCCTTGCAGGAATTATCGCTTTGCTTTTATCGTGGGGATACTATCTAAAAATTTATAATCTCATGTATTCTGCGCAAGGCCCTGCCTTTGGCGCAAGCTTCACTGATGTCCATATCAAAATAGTCTGCCTTAAAATCGCGATTTTTCTTTCCATTGCGTTATCTTTGATACTTTTTTTAAATGTATTTATGGCCGGCTCAAAAAAAATATTATGGGGAAGCATAGCCACATGGTTAGGGTTAGTATTTATTTTAAACACAGTGATCCCGATGACAATACAAAAAGTTGTGGTAAAGCCCAATGAACTGGCCAAAGAATCGCGTTACATTGAATACAATATAGATTTTACGCGAAAGGCCTATAATCTGAACAAAATAGACGAGGTGAACTTTGCTGTTAATGACACATTATCTTTCACTGACATCGAGAAAGAGAGTGCGACGATCCAAAATATAAGAATATGGGATGAGCGACCGCTTCTCCAAACATACAAACAAATTCAAGCCATTCGACTCTATTACGATTTTAATAATGTAGATGTAGATCGTTACACAATAGACGACCAATACAGGCAGGTCATGCTTTCAGCCAGGGAGATGGTTTCAGATCAACTTCCTCAACAGGCCAAAAGCTGGGTAAACAGACACTTAATCTATACACACGGTTACGGCGCGGCTTTAAGCCTGGTAAATGAAGTAAACAGCGAAGGCCTCCCTGATCTGTTAGTCAAAGACCTTCCTCCATCATTTCCGCCTGACCTTAAAATAGAACGTCCCGAGATTTATTACGGAGAAAGAACAGATGATTATGTCCTCGTAAAAACCAAGGCTAACGAATTTGATTATCCAAAAGGGGAAAAAAATGTTTACGCTACGTATACAGGCAATGGAGGAGTCCCAATTACATCCTTTTTAAGGAGAATTTGCTTCGCCATTGAATTTCTTGATCCGCAAATATTATTTACCAATTATTTAAATGACGACAGCAGGATAATGTATAATAGACTCATAAACAGCAGGGTGAGTACAATTGCCCCATTCATTGACTATGACAGAGATCCTTATCTCGTTATCTCAAACGGAAAATTCTATTGGATTATGGATGGCTACACAACCTCTAATATGTACCCTTATTCAATAAGGTCCACTCCGCGTTTTAAAAATAAAAAACTAAATTATATTCGAAATTCTGTAAAAGTAACAGTTGATGCCTATAATGGAGATATCCATTTTTATATAATTGACGAAAATGACCCTATCATAAAAACCTATGCGGCTATATTCCCAGGCCTGTTTACACCTTTCGATCAAATGCCTTCTCAATTGAAGGGCCACATACGCTATCCCAGAGATCTGTTTAAAATACAGGTAGATACATATACAAAATATCATATGAAGGATATCCAGGCATTTTATAATCAAGAAGACCTCTGGCGTATCCCTGATGAGGTGTATGCAGAAAGCAGACAAGAAATGGAGCCTTACTATGTCATAATAAAATTACCTGGGCAGGAGAAAGAGGAATTTCTTTTAATGCTCCCATTTACCCCTTCCGGCAAAGATAATATGATTGGCTGGGTTGCTGCCAGGAGCGACCTTCCAAATTACGGCCATGTTTTAACATATAAACTACCCAAGGAAAAACTCATTTATGGCCCTATGCAAATCGAGGCAAGAATTGACCAGCAAACAGAAATTTCAAGAGAATTTAGCCTGTGGAGCCATAGTGGATCAAGTGTTATCAGGGGAAACCTTTTAGCAATACCTGTAAGCGGCACATTTATATACGTTGAGCCGGTTTATTTAGAGGCCAAGCAGGAAGGGGGTGAGTCACTGCAACAAACACAAACAACCAAGAGGGGAATCCTGAGTAAACCACAGCAGGGACAAACTGGAACGCTTGGAAGACCTGGTAAAGCCAAAAAAACATCCCTTCCTGAGCTTAAAAGAGTCATAGCAGGGTTTGGGAACCGGCTTTTGATGGAGAAAAACCTTGATGATGCACTTCGTGGCGTGTTAGGTGAAGATATTATTACTGAAAAAATCTTCTCTGAGCCTACTTTGGAAGTGCCTTATGCTTCAAGTCTTGTCGAATCGGCATTAAAGTATTATAACGATGCTAAAGAAAAATTACGGCAGGGAAATTGGGCGGGATATGGTAAAGCGCTTGAAAAATTAGAAGATACACTGAAGGAGCTGTCCAAAAAAAATGATTAGATAATACCTGCATGCATAGTGATTGGCCCGGGACGCTGTTTTTTTATAGAAAACCTATTTGCTTGTATAAGACTAACCGTATCATCGCTTTAAGAATTTACGTTAACCTGGGTTTATCCATGCCCCGTAATAGCAGGTGGATAAAAACAGACTTTAAAAAATCGATATGGAACTACGATTTCTTGGCAACTCAGATGTAAAAATAACGCCTGTCATTATGGGCACCTGGCAGGCGGGAAAAAGTGGGTGGCCGGGTGTAGACGATGCAGAAATAACCAGGGCGATACGAGCTGCCTTTGATGAAGGTATTGCTACCTTTGATACCGCTGAAGAGTATGGCTGGGGTTATTCTGAAAAAATTTTAGGTTCTGCCTTACATGATGTTAGAGATCAAGTTATCTTTGCTACCAAGGTACATCCAAAAAATCTTGAACATGATCAGCTTATCAAATCATGCCATCAATCCCTTAAAAATCTTAAAACAGACTACCTGGACCTATATCAGGTTCATTGGCCCTCGGGTTCTTGGGGTACCAAAGAGGTCCCCATTGAGGAAACGATGGTGGCCATGAATGAATTAAAGAGGCAGGGGAAAATCCGTGCAATTGGTGTATCAAATTTTTCGGTAACCCAGCTTCAAGAGGCGATGAAATTCGGCCAAATAGATAGCCTCCAATCACCACTTTCTCTCTTCTGGCGCCAGGTAGAAAAGGAGCACATACCTTTTTGCATTGAAAAAGATATTAGTTTTCTCGCATACTCCCCCCTATCCCAGGGAATACTTGCAGGCAAATTTCAACAGGGCCATAAATTTGCAAAGAAAGACCATAGAAAAAGGAACAGACTTTTTCAACCGGAGAATTTTAAAAGGGTGCAGAGGGCCCTGAAAAAACTTGAGCCTATAGCAAAACGAAATGGTATTAGCATGGCGCAAATGGCACTGGCCTGGGTTATTATAGGCCATGCAAATACTTACCCAATAGCCGGCG
>CAYMVB010000198.1:0-3089 GCA_964393665.1 uncultured Desulfobacteraceae bacterium
CCTAAGCATTCCTTAGCCGCCAATACTCTCGGAGCATCCACATTGCCCTGACGCTTTCTACTGAGTCATTAAATACCGGAAAGGTATTTATTCGCTTAAACTCTTCAATGTACTCCCTTACCGAAAAAAAACTTAGTGCAATTGGTTTATTGGTATCCTGGCATATCTTTTTAAAAAATCTTAGTATTTGCTCAGGGCTTCCTATTCCATCTCCAAACATTTTAGCCATTTCAGGCTCGTACATAAAGGAGAGGATGAGGCCATCAATATAATTCAGGGCAAGGCAGTGCTCAAGGGTAAACACAAGGGCTTTAATGTCGTGGATATCGCCAAAGTCCATGGGATTCGACATATGTATTACACCACCTCTGCGAAAGCCCTCGATCTTTTTCATGAGTTCCCTTGGAAGGGCAGGGCACTCGAAACCGTAGCTCTCGCATGCATCACCGAGAATGACAGAAAAACCACCTGACAGAGATATGGCTACTAAACGATTTCCTTTTAATGGTGGGAGTTTAAGGGCACGTGCGGCAATAGTCAGGTCTTGTATATTTTTTGCCCGAATAATGCCTGCCTGCTTGAAGGCCCCATCTACAATTTTATCGTTGTTAGAAAGGGCTGCTGTGTGCGATTTAGCTATTTGTGATGCAGCGTGACTGACATTTGATTTAAATATTATAACAGGTTTGTTTGAGCTTTTAGCCAGTCTTATCAGTTCCCTGCCGTCTTCAATACTCTCTAAATATAAATGAATTTGCTCGGTGTCCTTGTCATTCATAAGATATTGTATGAAGTCTATTTCATTTATATTTAATTTATTTCCCGCGCTGATTATTTTTGAAAACCCTATGTGTTCATCGGAAAAGTGATACGCAGATTGTGTTGTAACTCCTCCGCTCTGGACGATCAAGCTCGCAGTGCCTTTCTTAAATCTTCGGTACTGCATAGGGGTGAATGGCGTACATATTTTAGAGTCTGTGCAAATAATCCCAATGCAATTCGGGCCAATAAATCTGATGTCATATTTTTTTGCTACAAGCACCAGGTCTTTTTCTATATCAGTGCTTTCATCGCCCAATTCCCTAAACCCCCCTGTAGAAATAATAACGCGGCGAATTCCTTTTTGCCCACATATCTCAATTGTTTCAGTCACATACCTTGCAGGTACAAGTATTACTGCCAAATCAATGCCTTTAGGCAGATAATTCGGATTATCTATAATATTTAATCCATGTACAGTGCCTGATTTTTTTCCAACAGCATAAAGTTTGCCGCTGAATCCCATATCTTTACAATTGGATAGAATATTTTTAGCGAGATTTCTTGGGTTATCTGCGACCCCGAAAACCACTATACTTGAAGGGTAAAAAAACTTTTTCATCTGTTTGTTGTACCTTGCCTTAATCTTCTATGTAGCCGGATATTTTATCGATAAATTCCTTTGAGATAGCTACTGTTTTGTTTTTTTTGTAATCATAAAAAACCTGGACTGAATAACCTTTTGCATAGACAGTAGATTCATCCTTTTTGTCAGCCAATATGTATTTGATGCCAAACTTTTTTTTGCCTGTTTCGCTAATCCATAATTGAATAATTACAGAATCGTTTAGTTTTATAGGCCTTAAAAAATCGCAGCTAATATGCGCTAATATAAAACTGAAGTCATTAAGTTCTGCACTGTTAAACAATGTTTCATATAATGCCTTTCTGCCCTCTTCGAAATAGGTAAAAAACACGGCGTTATTTACGTGACCCATCAGATCTATGTCTTTAAACCTGATATTTATATCAGCAATAATTTTTTTATGGACCTTCATAGATTTTTTCCTTTAATAAAAATGATGGTATCGTAAAAAGTCATTTTGCTCCCCCACGATGCCTATTTTGAGGTTCATTGCATGCTCTCCTGGATTCCAAAAACTCGGTCGGGCCCTAAAGGCCTCAAACCTGCCCGCCATCGTTCTCGCTCAGGCAAGGCAGACGGGCAGTTTGTCCCGCTTGCAGCGGGATTAACGCTCAGTATTCCATGAATCTATTTCCAAAAGCGGCCAAAATCATTCATAAAAAACTTTGTGCGAGTTCGTCATTATTTATTATTTTTATCTATTCTTTGTTTCTTTGATCCTTCGCGGCCACTCTAAATTTATCACAAGTTATCTTTTACCCATATCGTAGGAAATTTTTGCCGCAACGTCTTTGACTGCATTGCCTAAGTATTCTTTATCATTTAATTCAAAACTCAGAACCGTAGCGGCGATACCTAAACATCCTATTACATTATTACGGAAATTATATACTGGCGCAACTACCCGCCTGATACCCTTTCTTAATTCCTGATTTTCAAAGGCGTAACCGTTTTTAATAACTGCAATTAGCTCTTTTTCCAATTTGCTCATACTTGTTGTTGTATAGTTGGTAACAGCAGGCAGGCCTATTTTTTCCAGCACACTTTTTCTTTTTTCCTCAGGCATGTGGGCAAGGTAGATTTTGCCTGCGGCAACAGCATGAAAGTAAGGGTACACACTCCCAATTCTTGAATACAGACGCACTCCTTCACTGCCTTCAATTTGTTCAATCAAGATAAGTTGGTCTCTATCAAGGGTTGAAAGTTCTATGGTTTTGTTTGTTTTTTCTGCTAATTCCTGCATAAACGGTAGGGCTATTGATCGGAGTGTAATTTTATCCTGCAACGTATCCCCTATATGCAGAAGCCTCATGCCCAGCCTATAAAACCCTCTTTGCTCTCCCCGGTCTAATATTCTCCTGTCACAGAGAGTGTTAAGAATTCTAATAAGGGATTGCCTCGGGATGTGGAGTCTTTTTTTTATCTCAGAAAGTGATAAATCAATCCTGCTAATGGCCAAAAGTTCAATTACATCAAGGGCCCTGTCAACAGCCGGAGAATGGTTTAGTTTTTTTTCTTCCATATCTGAATACCATATATGCTACTTTAATTACCAAATATGGTATTTAATAAAAAATAATGATGCTGTCAAGGAAATTATCTTTTTGTTTGAGATGGGGGATATAGGCATATTTTATAAAGGCCTTAATGCCTCTTTAAGCGTATTTCTGGTTCATTCAGGTGT
>CAYMVB010000199.1:0-2632 GCA_964393665.1 uncultured Desulfobacteraceae bacterium
AGGCAGGCACGCAGACACGCCTTTTCCACTTTGCTCCTTTGTGCCCCTGGCCCAGACCTGGCATTGCGACAAATAAGTTTATAGCACCGCTTAGTAGAGGAATAAATATTGGACTACATATTCATAAGTCGCGCCAGGGCAGGCTTAACCAGTAAAAATTATTAAACCAAAGTCTTCGCCAGTCGAAGCGAAGCAAACTTGTCCGCCAATCTTTGTGGCGGAGATCCCGCTTTGCGGGTCGAAGCCAAGCGAAGATCCCGTTCTGCGGGGAAAAGGCGAGGGTTTTTTCGCATTCCCCGAAGGTGACAACAATTCAATAATAGAGAAGGCTATACACACCTCTTAAAACTTAATGTGCCTCATCCCAGTTTTTTCCCCAGTTTATGTCCACCTTCAATGGAACATGTAACGGATAAACGCCCTCCATTTCATTCTTCACAATCGTCTTCACAGCATCCAGCTCATCATAAGGGATCTCGAAGACGAGCTCATCGTGAACCTGTAATAACATCTTAGCCTTAAGCCTATCTATTTTCAATCTTTCAAATATCTTTATCATGGCCATCTTAATTAAATCAGCGGCAGTTCCCTGTATTGGTGTGTTAACAGCTGCCCTCTCCGCCTCTGATCTGATATTTGAATTATTGCTGTTTATATTGGGGAGGTATCTTCTCCTTTTTAAAAGGGTTGTTACATACCCGTTTTCCCTCGCCTGATATATGATTCTTTCCTTAAGATCTTTTACCCCTTTATACCTTTTATAATAATTGTCAAGGTAAACTTGTGCAACCTTTTTATTTATTGAAAGTTCCTTAGCGAGTTTGATCGGCCCCATCCCATATATGATACCAAAGTTAATAGTCTTGGCCATTCTACGCATCTCTGGTGTTATCATATCCGGATGAACATCAAATATTTCTGTTGCTGTTCTTGCGTGTATATCCTCCTGCCTTTCAAAGGCCTCTAAGAGAACGGGGTCATTTGAGTAATGCGCAAACACACGTAATTCAATCTGCGAATAATCAGCGGATAAAAGAAAATGCCCTTCATCTGCTATAAAACCCTTCCTTATCTCTCTTCCCTCCTCATTTTTAATGGGTATATTCTGGAGGTTCGGGCTGCTACTGCTCAGTCTTCCCGTTGCAGTAACGGTTTGATTGTACGAGGTATGGACCCTGTCTGTATCCTTATTCACTAAATTCACAAGGGAGTCCAGGTACGTTGACTTTAACTTTGCTATAGTCCTGTATCGAAGGAGTAACGATGAAATTTCGTTATGTTTTGCAAGTTCCGTTAATACCTCAACGTCTGTAGAATACCCCGATTTCTTTTTTGTCTTTTTTTTCCCTGGCAATTTCAGTTTTTCAAACAATATATAGCCTAATTGCTGAGGTGAATTTATGTTAAATTTCTCACCTGCAAGTCGATGGATATCAAGCTCAATATGTAAAATTTCATCAGCGTATTTTTTAGACATGACCTTGAAGAAATCAATATCTATTTTTATTCCAGACAGCTCCATATCTATTAATACCGGAACGAGTTTCATCTCCATATCCTGGAACAATTCATAATTATCGATATCCCTCAGTGACTTTTCCAGTATTGACTTCAGCTTCATCGTTATATCCACATCTTCGCATGAATATTCCTTGGCCTTATCGATATCAACGTACGCAAAGCTTTTATCTTTTTTTCCTTCAGTAACCTCTTTGTAACTAATCATCTTATAATCCAAATAATGCTGTGCTAAATTATCCAGATTATGTTGCCGAATAGCTGGATTAATAACATACGAGGCGATCATTGTATCAAAAAATATACCCTCCAGCGTAATAGTATACCTGGCCAATACCTCTGCATCATATTTTATATTCTGCCCAATTTTTTTTATATCGTTGTCACAAAGTATCTCTTTTAAAAGAGAAAGGGCATCAGAAAACTCTATTGTAGCTTTTAATCCGGTATTCATATGTCCCAAGGGTAGATAATAGGCTGTTTCAGGTTCAACACAGAAGGATATGCCTACCAGTTCCGCAACGAGTGGATTTACATTGGTAGTTTCAGTATCAAGGCACACAAAACCCTTTTTTTTAATTAGCCTCACTAACGATCTAAGCTCATCCATGTCAGTAATTAAACGGTAGTCTTTTTCGCTCAATACAGGTGTATCAGAAAATTTGTCCATAAGTGATTTGAACTCAAGCTCCCTGAAAACACCTCTCAGCTTTTCCTTTTCCGGCGGCTTAAGCCGCAATTGATCCAGGGTCACATTAATTGGAACAGAATTATGTATCGTCACAAGTTTTTTGCTTAGGATGGCCTGTTCTTCATATTGTTCCAGTTTCTGTCTAAGCAGTTCCTTTTCTATTTTATGTGTATTTTTAAAAAGATTTTCCATGGTACGAAACTGTTGAATGAGTTTTACCCCAGTCTTTTCACCAATACCAGGAATACCCGGTATATCATCAATTTTGTCCCCTGAAAGGGCCATTACGTCAACAATCTGTTCCGGTTCAACTTCAAATTCAGACCTAATTTTTTTATAGTCGGTTATCTTGTCATTCATTGAATCCCATATGGTAATATCATCTGAAACAAGCTGCCTAAAGTCTTTATCTCCACTCACTAT
>CAYMVB010000200.1:0-4258 GCA_964393665.1 uncultured Desulfobacteraceae bacterium
AGAGGCGCTGCAAAAGGGCATCAGGTCATTAGAAATTGGCTGTTTTGGCCTTGGCGCAGATGGAAGATGTGTCTTAGAGCGTGATGGCGGTCCATCCTCCATAGATAGTATAAAAGAGAAGCTTGCCAACCCAAACTCCGAGCGCATTTTTTATATTAGATACGCAATGAAGGCACATATGGATATAGAAACAATTCACCAATTAACAGGCATTGACTGCTGGTTTCTCTATCAGATAGAGCAAATCGTAAAAACGGAAGACCAAATAAGAATAACCGGCCTTCCCCTTCCCCCGGATTTGATGAGAAAGGCAAAATCCTGCGGCTTCTCCGATATTCAGTTGGCATACCTGCTTTCTACCAACGAGGATAAAATACGCGCCTATCGAGAGGAAGCCCTTATTAACCCCGTCTATAAACTAGTTGACACATGCGCCGCCGAGTTCGAGGCCCACACCCCTTATTATTACTCGACATACGAAGCAGAAAATGAGGCCAGAATCTCCGAGAAAGAAAAGGTTGTGATCTTGGGTGGCGGACCTAACAGGATCGGCCAGGGCATAGAATTCGACTACTGCTGTGTTCAGGCCTCCTTTGCCCTTAAGGAAGAGGGCATTGAAAGCATAATGGTTAACAGCAACCCGGAGACGGTTAGCACAGATTATGACACATCCGATAAGCTTTACTTTGAGCCCCTCACAATTGAGGATATTTTGAGTATCATTAAAACTGAAAGGCCCTTAGGTGTCATAGTTCAGTTTGGAGGGCAAACGCCCCTTAACCTTGCCTCATCCCTCGCCGAGGCTGATATTACCATTCTTGGCACCCCGCCTCAGAGCATTGCCCTTGCGGAAAATCGGGAGCTATTCAAGGAGGTTGTTAAAAAACTAGGGCTATCCCAGCCCGACAATGGAACTGCCACTAATTTTAAAGAGGCCATATCCGTTGCAGAGTCCATAGGCTATCCTGTAATGGTCCGGCCGTCTTTTGTGCTTGGCGGACGGGCTATGCATGTCGTTTACGACAGGGCCTCTTTAGAGGAATATACAAAAAAGGCCATCATCGCATCCCCTGATCACCCCATCTTGATAGATAAATTTCTTGAAGACGCCATTGAAATAGACGTGGATGCTGTTTCCGACGGAAAAGAAACCATTATAGGGGGAATAATGGAGCATATAGAGGAGGCCGGAATACACTCGGGAGACAGCGCATGTGTTCTGCCCCCCCAGGGATTGACAGCCCCGGCAATAGAAACGATAACGCAACAGACCAAGGCCATAGCTCAAAAACTAAAAGTTTTAGGCCTTTTAAACATTCAGTTTGCCATCAAAGACCAAAATGTGTTCGTCTTAGAGGTAAACCCAAGGGCGTCGCGCACCGTTCCTTTTGTAAGCAAAGCTACAGGCATCCCCCTCGCAAAGATTGCGACAAAGGTGATGCTTGGGAAGACACTAAAAGAGCTTGGTCTAAAATATGAAATGACACCACGCCATGTTTCGGTGAAGGAGGCTGTATTTCCGTTTAATCGTTTCCCGGATGTCGACATCGTTCTGGGACCCGAGATGAAATCCACAGGTGAGGTGATGGGCATTGACACGGATTTTGGCAGCGCGTTCTCAAAATCCCAGCTATCAGCAGGCCAAAACCTTCCCATAAAGGGAGCTGTTTTTATTAGTGTAAAAGATGCGGATAAGGCCAAGATTTATCCTGTGGCAAGGGAATTTTTGGAAATGGGATTTACCATTCTCGCCACGCACGGCACATCGAGTCATCTCAAAAATTTGGGCCTTGCCAATAAACCGGTAAAAAAAATTGCTGAGGGCCATCCAAACGTGTTAGATTATATAAAAAATGGCGATATCCAGCTTGTTATTAATACACCATCGGGTAAAGTAAGCGCCAGGGGTTCCAACAAGATCAGACAAGCTGTATTAAGATATAGCATTCCTTATGCAACGACATTGTCAGGGGCCAGGGCCATTGCATTGGGAATAAAGGCGCTTAAATCAGGAATAAAAAATGTCAGCCCCCTTCAGGAGTATCACAACAGATAACTGTTTTTTAACCAAACTATAACAGTGCTGAAAGTCATAGTTTTTACACACTTTTTCAAGGCTATGTTTCCTCGAAATTTCGGCCAGGTTATCCTCATTTTTGCTTAATGTGTTGAGAGCTTGCACAGCCCTAAAAATTGGGAAAGCGACTTCATGGAGCTCGAATGAAGGCACTTTTCAAAGCTCTCGTGTTTTTTTAAATTAATGGCTTAGACATAAAAAATGAACTTTTTTAATAAACCAAAAGAAGATTGCGGTGTCTTTGGTGTATTTGGACATAAGGATGCCGCAAAATTAACCTATTTTGGCCTTTATGCCCTTCAGCACCGCGGGCAGGAAAGTGCCGGGATTGTTAGCTCTACAGAAAGGGAGATTAATGAACATAAGGGCATGGGCCTTGTCCCGGAGATATTCGAGGAGAATACACTGGAAAAACTCCGCGGACATATAGCTGTTGGTCATGTGAGATATTCTACAACGGGCTCCTCTGTTGCTAAAAACATCCAGCCCTTTGTAGTAAACTATCAAGGAAAGACCTATGCGGTAGCC
Organism: uncultured Desulfobacteraceae bacterium; assembly: GCA_964393665.1. Classification (GTDB taxonomy): domain Bacteria; phylum Desulfobacterota; class DSM-4660; order Desulfatiglandales; family B25-G16; genus M55B121. Next base: position 2,606 of record CAYMVB010000200.1, read on the forward strand.
CACAACGGTAATTTAGTAAACGCTGGAAATATCAGAAAAACCCTTGAAAAAAAGGGCTCTATTTTCCAAACTACCATGGATACTGAGGTCATTCTTCATTTGCTCGCCCACAGCCTGGTCAAAGGCCTCAGTGAGGCGATTGTCACGGTTGTGTCCCAAATTAAAGGTGCTTACTCCTGCGTGTTGATGACTGATGATAAAATAATTGCCTTTAGAGACCCTCATGGGTTTCGTCCGCTTTCTTTGGGCCTTCTGGACAATGCCTACGTTGTCGCCTCAGAAACCTGTGCCTTCGACCTCATAGAGGCCCAATATATCCGTGATATTGAGCCAGGAGAAATTCTGATCATCGACAAAAATGGACTTAAATCCATACGGCCTTTTCCGAGGCACAAGCATTCGTTCTGTATTTTTGAGCTAATCTATTTTGCCAGACCGGACAGCACCGTATTCGGTCTCGATGTTTACTCTGTTAGAAAGGCCCTGGGCAAAAAACTCGCACGGGAATATAGCATAGATGCTGATTTTGCCATGCCCTTCCCTGACTCCGGAAACTATGCAGCAATAGGTTTTTGCCAGGAATCAGGAATACCCATGGAAATGGGCGTGATAAGAAATCACTATGTCGGCAGAACATTTATCAACCCGGTTTATTCCATGAGGGGCTTTAATGTAAAGGTTAAACTAAACCCGGTGAAGCATATATTAAATCAAAGAAAAGTTATCATTGTCGAGGATTCTATTATCCGTGGAACTACAAGCAAAATGAGGGTTAAGGCCTTAAGGGAGGCCGGCGCATGGAATATTCACATGGTTGTTAGTTGTCCCCCAACTAAATACCCATGTTTCTACGGTATAGACTTTCCTACGGAAGATGAACTCATCGCCTCGGGAAGATCGGTGGATGAGATAAAAAACTATATAGGCCTCGATAGCTTGTCATACCTGAGCCTTGATGGAATGGTCGAGGCGACAGGGTTACCTGGAAACGATTTCTGTTTAGCCTGCTTCAATGGAAAATACCCTGTTAATCCTGAACAGGGTATATCAAAATCATATCTTGAAACCCAAGCACCTTAACAATAACCGCCAGGAAATGGTGAAAAAAGATTATCCTCTTACCGCTTCGTCTATTAATTCCCTTGTCTCTTTAGGGTTGGCCCTTCCGTTGGTCTTTTTCATCACCTGCCCTATCAGAAAGCTAATAGATTTTGTATTTCCTTGTCTTATCTGTGAAACAGCCTCATGATTCTCCTGTAAAACCATATCTACAGTTTTTTTAAGCTCATCTTTGTTTTCAATTGGCTTTAGGCCTTTTTTCGTAATTATATCAAGGGCTTCAGTCTCGTCATGAAACATCTCCTCAAGTACAGCCCTGCCTATGATATCGGTAATATCACCATTTGAAAGGTGATTAATAAGCCTGGAAAAACGTTCCGGCGTAACCGGGCATTTTTCTATAGGAATAGAGGAGGCATGTAACAACTTAAAAAGCTCCTTTATGATCCATTTGCTAGCCCTGCTCGTATCGCTGCAAATGGGTACGCAACTCAAAAAATAATCAGATACGCCTTTTTCTTTAGTTAAAATAACCGCATCTCCCGCTGGTATTCCATAATCCTTTATTATCCTGTTCGCCTTTTGTTCAGGGAG
>CAYMVB010000201.1:0-3050 GCA_964393665.1 uncultured Desulfobacteraceae bacterium
AGCGTCTTAATGAGCATACCGGATGAGGCAAGGCATTCTATCTTTGATGGAAAAAGGACTTTACCATCAACCCACATCTTTACCCTGTCATAGGCAACCGTTTTTGTCTTTGCCTTAAGGTAGAGGATATATCCATTCTCTATTTCTTCAACCTTATCGCAGGTATATTCGGCGCTATAATCTATCTGCATAATATCCGAATTATTAAAAACACCTCCTGTAACGGATTGAAGGCTTGTTATTCGTATGGGCTTGCCAACATTTGGAATGTATAGCCACATGTTTTCCCCTACACGCAAGGTACTTCTCCCCTTTTCACTAGCAGGCGACAAAAATACAGATGCAATCTTATCTTTACCCTTCTTGACTGAATACATGATAAACTCTTTTTCGGAACCATCAGGTTCAATATTTAAGAGCTTTCTATACATTTCAAAGCTTTCAGGATTAAGATTACGATCGATTTTCGTAAGCAACTCATTCCCGTCAAGGGCAAAAGCCGGAACTGCGAGTAGATGCCACATTAAAAGCAGTACAATTATTTTTTTCATTGTATTCTCCTCAAATGAATTAATTCCATTTCCGTGTTTCAAAAAAATTCATTTATTAATCAAAGGCCGCCAGACAATATTAAATACTTGAACAAATTTTTTCTCTACTCCCTTAAACTAATCAATAGTGTCTGTCTTGTTAACCCTGTCAAAAAACTGAGTATGTACTATGGTAAAAATTTTTCCCTATATATGTCCCAGGGCATCTACCGGCTCCATCTTGGAGGCCTTATGCGCGGGCTGTATGCTGGCAAAAACCGAGACCATCAGAACAATTGCGGACACCCAGGCAAGCTCGGAAAGACTAATCGAAGGGGAAAGCAAAAGGTTGTTCATCCTCCCAAAAGAAAAGCTGATTTTGTAAATATTGAGCATGTAAATGCCTATTATCCCTATAACGTTGCCTGCTAAAACACTCATTATTCCGAGAGAAAATCCTTCCGCTAAAAACAGTCCCATTATCTTTCCCGGCGACGTTCCAATGGCAGACATTGTTCCTATTTCCCTGACCCTTTCGTAAACAGACATAATCATGACATTTAAAATGCTTATAAGCACTATGGCTATCATGATAAGCTTCATGGTAATGGCCATGAGATCTATCATGCGTGATATATTTGAGAAAGGAGAAAGCTCTTCCCACGTATGTATCTCAAAGACAGGTTTGTCCTTTTTATTCTTATAGGCTGCAAGCGCGCTTCCAATGTCTTCATAAACAGCACCAAGTTTATCAAATTTTTTAGCCCTGATGGCAACCTCTATAACCTCTGGTTCTTCCATGCGCAGCAAGGATCTTGCATCATTTATATGCATATATCCCTCCTTGCCCTGAGGGCCTAAAACGCTCTCTATGATCCCCTTTACGGTAAAGTTCAGGCCATTTACGCTACCATCCTTATTGTTGGCTACAAGTACTACAGTATCTCCTATCTTTATGTTCATACCTGAGGCAAGATTTTGAGGTATGATGACCTCTCCCTCACTCAGAAAAACATCCGATGCCTTGTTGCTACTAAATTTCATACGCTCCATTACATCCGGGCAAACTGTAATTTCCCTTTGAGGATCAATTGCATTTAATCGCACATTGGTTGTATCTACAAAGTTACTAAGCATTGCGCTTAGCTTTATTCTTGGTGCAAATGCAGATATATCTGGGTTTTCAATGAGTATTTTTTCAATAGTCGTAAATTCTTTTGAATTAAGTGACAGATGCAGAGGCATGGTATCAATGGATGAAACATACCCTTTTTTATGGATTTGCATCTGAGCGAGGTTCGAATCAGTTATCTGGCCCACCATCATGGTCTTAAATGAGCCTGCAAGACCTGAAAAAAGAATTACCATTAACAAACCCAGTGTTATAAGAAGAGATGTGAGCAGGGTCCTTCGTTTGTACCTCATCAGGTTCCTAAACGCTATTCTAAAAATTTGAATCATTCCTTGCCCCCTGATTGATTTTTCGGTCAATGAGCCTGCCATCTTCTAAGGTATACATAATCTCTGCCTCTTCCATAACACCTGGGTCATGGGTTGAAAAGATGAATGTAGTTTTAAATTCATCGCGCATATGCCGCATGAGATGTATAACATTCAAGGCAGCCTTTTTATCCAGGTTTGCCGTAGGCTCATCTGCAAGTACGAGTTTTGGGCTTGTAACCAGTGCCCTCGCCACTGCCACCCGTTGTTTTTGCCCCCCTGAAATTTGGTCGGGAAATTTATCTTTCTGATCCAGCATACCCACTGATTCAAGTATCTTTAGAACCATTTCCCTTCGTTTTGATGACGATTCATTTTTTATCATAACAAGAGGATATTCTACGTTCTCGAATGTTGTAAGAACAGGAAAAAGATTGAATGCCTGGAAAATGAACCCAAGGGTTGTTCCCCTGAATTTCGCCCTCTGCCTTCGATCAAATGCATTAACCTCATCTCCGTCAACGAATATTCTCCCCTTTGTTGGCTTGTCAAGGCAGCCGATAAGATTCAAAATAGTTGTCTTTCCACTGCCTGAAGGTCCCACAAAGGAAACAAACGATGCTTCATCAATTGAAAGATTTACATCACGCAAGGCCTTTACCTGAACTTCACCTGTCTGATAAAATTTGGAAATATTCTCAATCTCTACCAGTGCCATATTTTTCTTCCTTTTATTAAGTAAATGCAGCCAATACAAACACCCTCTCAGGGCTGTTGAGAGTCAGCTACTATAGGCTAAAGACGATAGCTTAAAAAAGGCACGCAGACATTCCTTTGCCATCTTTACCCCTTTGCGGCTTAACCACATAAAACTATTAATCGCCTCTCGATTCCCCAAGAAACGTCGGGGGGAGGCGCTATTTTTTCTTTCATCACCCAAAGGACCCAATAAATATATCATCAAATCCTTAAAAGATAAACAAATAGTACCTCACGTTATCTCTAAGGCCCTTTTTACTGCGTCGCTAACCCTACCGTTAAATTCTAAATAGGCTATACCTCTGTTTTTAAGTGTGTTCA
>CAYMVB010000202.1:0-10272 GCA_964393665.1 uncultured Desulfobacteraceae bacterium
TTTCCGAATGTAGAGGGAAGCTTTACGTTGGTTAAACAGGTTCCTGGAGTTTTAGGCGGGTAGTCTCGATGCGGGTAATGCCGCCCGGCAATTTACAAACAAGGTTCTCAATCTGCATATAAACCCAGATTATGCAGGAGCCACCTACTGCGGGCTGAAAAACCCTGCTGCAACGCTCCGTTCGCGATTTTGCTTCTCAACATATTTACTAATATGCCTTCGGCACAAAATCGTTGCAAGTTCGCGTTTCACTGAGGTTTTTCAACCCTCGTGACGATGCCTACTGCATAATCTGGGTTAAAAATCAAAAATTGTTTTGTTTTTCTTTTCAGGAACACCTCTACCTTTCTCCATTTTCAGCAAGTGTTCTACCAGCCCTCTTGTTTTAATTGGCCTCTTTTTCTTTTGATTTCTATATGTTATTTTATATTGACTTTATTTGATATGCTGGTATAACACACGGGCACGGTGGAGATCGGAGGTTCAAATCCCATACCGCCCCCGCTGCACGGTTTGTACAAAAAAATCAAGGTGTAATGTCTATATGCCTGTAAGAAGGCCAGACATATTAAAACACAAAATGTATGCGAGGGTAACAAGATCACGATGAACCCGGCTTTATAAGCACCAAAATTTAAAATATACTCATTATGGCGAGACGGCCACGCTTAGCTGGTTTAAAACCATGGAGAAGCTAAATAACATACCGGTAAACTTGAACCTTGGGGAAATAAGGAAACGTCTCCACCTGGAAAAGAGAGAGAAGGAATGGGCTCATGCCAAAGCCCTTGTCGAGGCAGTTCAGCCCCTTATAAAGCCCAGGGCTGTTTACAGGGTCAGCTATATCGAGTCAAAGCACGATGATGGGATACGTATCGAAGGAGTTCGTTTGGTGAGCCGCCTGCTGCAAGAGCACCTTGATAAGGCAATCCGGGTCTTCCCTTATGTCTTCACTATCGGCGATGAGCTGGAAAAAAAGGCCAGGGCATCTTCGGACTTACTAGATCAATACTACCTTGACATCATTGGAAATGTAGCTATGACCATGATCAGAAACTATTTTGAGAATCGATTACGCTCTTTGTATGGCCTCAATACTATCTCTTATATGAGCCCCGGCTCCTTAAATGATTGGCCCATTGAACAACAGAGGCCTCTTTTCTCAATTCTTGGAGATGTTGAAGCCTCTATTGGCGTCAGGCTCAATGAAAATTTTCTTATGATTCCCAACAAGTCTGTGTCTGGCATCTACTTTCCAACGGAAATCTCGTTTTATAGCTGTCAATTATGTCCAAGGGAAAACTGTCCAACGAGAAAGGCGCCCTACGACAAAGAACTTGCTAAAAGATACAGATAAACCCCCGATTATGCAGTAGCCACTCACTGCGGCCTGAGAAACCTTCCCGTTTGTAAAGCCCTAACTATTGTATCGTAGCACGTTCAGGAGGCTATTTGCCCGGCCCTCACACCTTTCAGATATTGAGCGCAATAGTCATCATTTCCCATTAACATCTCCGTGGTCTTAAGGGCAGCCATAATCTTATCGTCAAGAGGGTCTATAATAGCAGCGTCAAGACCGGCATACATAAGCAAACTTAAGAAAGTCCTGTTGATAATCTTTCTCTGGGGAAGGCCATAGGAGATATTAGAAAGACCGCATATCGTATGGACTCCGGGAAGCTCTTTCATAATGCCACTGACCGAATCTATCGCCATGATACCTTTTGACGTGTCCACGCTGATGGGCTGGATAAGGGGATCAATAAAGATCGATTCTCTGCCAATGCCTATATCCTCAAGGTCTTTGACCAGCCTTTTTGCCCTGTCAATCACATCCTGCGCACTTTTTGGCATTCCTGTGTCATCCATGCACAGGGCCACGACACGACAATCCTTTCCCTTCAAGAATGGCATCATGGCCTCATAGCGTTCCTTCTCCAGGCTGATGGAATTAATCATGGGCCTATCCTTTACCATGCCGTAGGCCATTTCCAAGACCTCTGGATCCGGGCTGTCCAGGCAAAGAGGAATACTGACTGCCTCCTGTATTATCTCAAGCAGCCATTCCATATCTTTTTTTTCATATCCTATCCTGGCGCCTGCATTCACATCAATATAATGAGCGCCCGCTTTCTCCTGCTTTGTCACATCCTCTTTGATGTATGTGGTATCTTTTTTTTCAACTGCCTCCTGGACCTTTTTCCGGGACGTGTTGATTCTTTCACCGACCACAATAAACATATAGTTCCCTCTCTTTTTCTCTGTTGTTACTTACCCGATTCCGAGACCAATATAGCCCTATACGCAAATATTAGCCTATATCATAGATCAGGGCAACGATAACATATTGCGTAGCTCACCTTTTCATGATTTCCTTTGCGAGCCTAATGGCGGAGCCAGCGTCACTTGCGTATCCATCTGCACCAATCTGGTTAGCGAAATCCTGACTAACCGGGGCTCCACCTATCATAACTTTAACCTGATCCCTGAGTCCAGCCTCTGAGACAGCATCTATGGTCACCTTCATCATCGGCATCGTCGTTGTGAGAAGGGCGGACATACAGAGTATATCCGCATTTTTGTCTTTTATTTCTTCAACATATTTGTCTGGAAGAATATCCGCACCCAGGTTATGCACCTCAAAACCAGCACTTTCCAACATCATCGCCACGAGATTTTTGCCTATATCATGCAAATCCCCTTTTACTGTTCCAATTACAACCTTGCCGGCGGCTGAAACATCCCCTGCTGCAAGCAGAGGCTTAAGCAAATTATTAATTACAGCAGTCATAGCCCTGGCACACATCAATACCTCGGGAATAAACATATCCTCAGCCTCCATCTTTTCCCCTACGATATCCATACCTGCCATAAGCCCTTTTTCTAATATATCCTTGGCAGAAATACCTTCATCCAGCGCAGATTGCGCCAGGCTCTGCAATTTTTCCTCGTCTCCTTCAATCAGCGTGTCTATTATATTCTGAAAATCCGCCATTTCTTCCTCCTTTATTTTTTTAGTGATAGGTAGATCTCTTTCGTTAATTTTTAAAAAATCTGTAACTGCTCAGGTATAGTGCCACAAAAGCGTTAAGCCACAAAGATTATGAAATTACTGCATTGATGGGTCTCCTCGATATGCAGCACCGTAATAATAGGGAGAACATCTGCCAGCATATTTTATTGTTGCATTCATATCAGTCTTTTCTTTGTGGCTTCGTGGCTATATAGATACAAAAAGCTTTTATCTTCACGTACGCAATTATAGACTGACTAACCCACTTAACCGCTAAGCTGTTGGTTTTTCAACGATAGCATGCACTGCATGAGCCACATCTTTGGGCAGTGGTTCCACGTTATGCTCTGCCAGGATTTTATCTACGTACTCCGTAGCACGTTGGCCCAGATCCTTGCTGCCTTTTTTCTTCCAGACATTATAACTTGCACGTTCAAAGAGCTGTGGATACCATCGCTTTTTATAGTTCTTCAGTGTGTGCTCACTATTAATGTGTTGCCCGTCAGGCCCGACTTCATCAATGATATCTAACGCAAGGGATTCGTCGCTGACATCAACCCCTTTCATAAAGGCCTCAAGCCAGCTTAAAATTTCATCACATATAACCAAGTGCGGTAATGAACCACACAGTCCTGACTCCAGGTACCCTACGTCATGCACAAGGTTACCCCCGAATAACGCATCGGTAAACAACGATAATGCCGCCTCAGCAGCAGCTTGCTGGTCCACCACCTTGGACTCGCTACAGCCTGCCAGACTGAAAGAGGGCATTCTTAGAAAATGAGCAAAATCAATTGCTTGTGCCCTTTTCTCCGGATCGCAATACGGTTGAACCGTTGTTTTCATATCAAGCATATTCCCGCCCCATCCGGGAAAGATGTAGGGAGCGCCTTCCCGTTTAAGCTGCGACAACACCAAGCCCGCGAGAACCCCGGCGTTATTTACTGCCATGGTTGCCGCAATAGTAACCGGAGCTGTTACACCGCCCTGAGCTGATGGAATATAGGTAAGAGGGATTCCCTTACCAGAAAGATAAAGCAACTTCTGCAGGGCTTCTTTATTATGCCGAAGTCCGGTTGTAACATTTATGTAGCATGCCGTAAAGGGATTCTGTTTTAGCTCTCTCTCGCCTCCGGCCACCAATTCAGCCATCTTAACAGCATCCACAGCACCTGAAAATTCGGTAGTAACGAAAATAATGGGCTTTGTGGTGTTATTGAGCATCGCTTCCATCTGGTACCGATCCGCAATATCTTGCTGTACATCTGACGGCAAAAACATGCACATCGCAAAATCGATATGCTCCAGGGCATCGCACAAGGTTATCCCTTCAACAATATCTTGCAACACTGAGTCACGATATTCGCCTGTTCGATGGTCCAGGATGTGCAGACAATCAGATCCAGTTCCAAAGTAACTCCGATATCCTTCAGCACGAATCGCTGGGCTCCCATTTCTATCGTATAAGGTTACACGTTTTGGCACCGTACTAAACGCCTTTTCAACCAATCCCGATGGTATACGTACCCTGTTTCCATCGGTTACCATGGCTCCCGCCTTTTTCAGCAAATCAAGGGCCTCCTGCTCATACATCCGTACACCGGTATGTTCCAGAATCTCTAAACAAGCCCAATAAAGCCTTTGGGATTGGTCATCTGATAATTTTTGAGCATGAGGGCTGTTCATAGTGTACTCATTGCTACAAATCTTTGTCATTTTTATCCTCCTTAGTTTCTCTATTGTTACGGTTAAAAATTTGCCCATATAGTTGCCCATGAAAACTAGATTATATGGGTTTTTGATGTAAGATTTCCTCAGAGACGATGCCATCGAGATGAGGAAACTGATCCTTCAAGTGGGGAATATACATCGCCTCCATAAATGCGTCCTGAAAGCCCTTTTCCACGGTAAGCTCAACATATTCAACATTCTTTGCGACCCAGTCTGCCTCCTCACGTTTTCCCCGGTTGAGAAGGGCCGCCCTTGCACCATCCCCAGCAGCATTTCCTATTGAGGTAATCTTGTTTATCTCGCAATCCGGAAAAAGCCCGGCGATAAGTGCCTTCTCTCTATCCACATGAGTTCCAAATGCCCCCGCTATCTTTACTTGCTCTACCTTATCTATTCCCATTCTTCTCATCATCAGCTTGCACCCGCTATAGAGTGCCCCTTTGGCCAGCTGAATCTGGCGAATATCCTTTTGTGTTATAACAATATCCCTGCCAATACTTGTCTCATTAGCCCAGGCAACAACAAACTCTGGCTTATTACTATCAGGATTCTTACGAAACCGGCTGCTTTTCTGTTTTGAGTTAAACTGTCCATTTTTCAGTATGACTCCGGAACGATAAAGTTCAGCAAATAGATCTAGGATACCCGAACCACAAATACCCTTGGCCTGCATGTCCTCGCCCTTTGAATACATTTTCCATACATCTCTCCCAATTACCTTGTAATCAACTTCATGGCTATCAGGATTAACTTTTACACGTTCAATAGCGCCGGAAGCGGCCCTCATACCAAAGGTGAGTTGTGCCCCTTCAAGGGCAGGACCAGTGGCACAAGATGAGGATATGAGCTTTTCCTTATTTCCTAGAACTAACTCTCCATTGGTGCCGATATCAACAATGAGCTGCATCTCTTCCTTTTTGTAAGGTTCTTCTGCAATTAAAACTCCCACATTGTCCGCCCCTACAAAACCTGCCTCGTTTGGTAAAATATGAATGTAGGCAGAGTCATGTATTCGTATGCCAATATCCCTGGCCTTGATATCCATGCTTTGGTGAACTACGGGCGTAAAAGGGGCAATTCCTAAATACTTTGGATTGAGCCTTAATAGAATATGGTGCATTGCTGTGTTGCCCACAATTGTCATATCGCTTATATTGTCAGGTGTAAGGAAAGGATATGGGCTATCTTGACGAGGCTTTTCTGCCTCCTGCCCTGCGTTCTCATTGCTTTCCTCACCTTTCCTGGCTGAATGGACGGCTTCACAGGCCTGAATAATCAGGTTATTTATGCCATCAATGATATCAGTGCTCATTTTGGCGAGACCATCCTCATGCATCATATGGTACGTGATTCTGCTCATCACATCTTCACCGTACTTGCACTGCGGATTCATCATGGAGACTGTATTCAATACCTCCATAGTCGCAATATTGCATAAATAGGCAGCCACCGTAGTTGTACCCAGGTCAATAGCAATCCCATAGTAGTCCTCTACCTTTCCTGGTAAAATTTGCAGTATTTCTTTATCCATCCAAACGGCTATTGTTACATTCCACCTAGCCTTGCGAAGTTGATCCGGAAGCCCCTGTAACGCCAGATAATCAATATCCAGATCATTCAGGCCATATTTGTGACTTATTGCTTCTAAAACACGTTCCAGATCACCGGTAGGCTCCTGGGTGGTAGGCTCTGGCAGCTCTATATAATAATACTTGACTGCAGGGTTCCAGCTGATCTGGATATCTCTGGCCTCCTTGCTAACTACCTGTTTGCCTGCCCTTGATTCCTCAGGCACAAAGACCAGGAGATCCCCCTCAATCCTTGCACAGCAGCCCAGGCGGTAACCAGTGCCCCTTTCTTCCTTATTTATGAACCTCTCCTCCCTATCCTGCCAGTCGCTTACATGAGACCTGCCTGAAGATATCCCGAACTTCTCGAAATAGCCCTCTTCTATCCGCACTTTGCACTTTCCGCACAGCCCTTTACCTCCGCACAGGCTCTCAATATCCGCACCCAGCTCCTGTGATGCCTCAATAATACTCATCCCTTTCTTTACCTTTCCCCTTCTCCCGGAAGGCTGAAAAATAACCTGAAATTCTTCAATTTCTTTACCCATTAAGCAAATTTCCTTTGCAGGCCGATGCTGTGAAAAGCCAACTGCTATCCCTAAAAGGGATAGCTTGGGGGTCAAAGGCACAAAGGCACAGAGTCATCGAGTTTTTCAGACGCATTATTTCTTCTTTATTCCCTATTATTTTATACAGTACGGTATAAAATCTTTAAGATTTGTGATGCTCTCAAACTGCCATATCATGTTCATTAATCTTTCTGTCTTGCTCTCCCCTAACACAGGCTTTACCAGCCAAAAAAATTTCTTTTCCAATTCCTCGTCTGTGGGAGCATCGGTCCCTGACTCCCACCGAGCTGAAACTACGCCAGAGTTTAATGTTTCTCCGTCCCTTTTCATAATATGTACTTCAGCACGTGCCCTTTCGGGAAACTCCTTTTGAAATCTATCCTCAACCAAAACTTCAATCCTTCCCATCATATTTCTTATATCTTCATCAAAAATCCTGGGCTCTAAAACCTGATCCGGGCCTACTTCACCATCAACTAAAGCCGCGGCAATAGGAAATGACATGCTATACTGTGCTTCTTCTGTATTTTCAGGGTATCCCAGGTTTAACGCGGCTGCCTCAGAAAATGTAAACACCCGAATCCGATCTATATCATTAAGGGAGACGCCGGATCGCTGAGTTATCCTCAACACGCCCTCAATCGCAGGCTGCGCCCACCGGCAGGCTGCGTAAGGTTTAAAATACAAGTCCATCATTTTATAATCTTCACCTAATCCTTCAATCAAAAGAGAATCCGGCGTATCTTCGAAAATTGGTTGAATTCCGGTAAACCCCCCTTTTACCATCAGAACTGACATCATAGCGACAAAGGCCCCCCACCCTATGCTGTCTTTTCCCATGGAAGGGGTTTTAATGCCTTTCATCATGGGCGCAATAGGTGCATGGTATTCTGCAACTCCAAGTGCATGAGCAAAAACAGTTTTATTCAAATTCAAAATCTTACCGGCAGCCGCTGCCCCACCAATCGCTCCCCAGCTTCCGGATGAATGATATGTTTCATAAAGATTGTGGCTTATCAAACCTGCACGAATCCCAACTTCATAACCCACTACAATTGCCTCTAGAAATTTCTGACCGGTACACCCAGTAACAATTTCGCTTGCCGCCAGAATCACGGGCAAAATGCATGAACCCGGATGGCCTTTTACCAAACGGTATCCATCGTCAATATCAAGGGCATTTCCAGCGAAACCATTTACAAGCACTGCACCGACAGCAGAAGACCTGACGCCACTAACCAGGACAGTGGCCTCATTGCCTTTGAGCTGGCTGGTAGCTATACGTTTCATTATCTCGACTACAGGACTTTGCATACCTGACAGCATTGCTCCGAGGCTGTCCATAAGGCAACGTTTCGATTGTTGTTTTGTTTTAGAGGGGAGATGAGCCCAATTTGTTTCTTGGATGAATTTTATGACCGTATCGGTATAGTGCATAAGAAAGCCTTTAAACGTAAATCATAAACTCCAACATATTTTTCTGTTCCGGCATACCTGTCATAAAGATAGAATTACTTATCCTTGCAAAGAATCACCCTCAAACGATGAACCTTCGGTATCTGTTGCGTTTGTATATTTCACCTTTCAAATACCGCATCTGTCAATAGTGAAAAGGCTTCTCTACCTGTAATTATAACTTGACCTGACCAGGTTGTATTTTTTGCTATCATACGAATTATCTTTTAGATAAAAGCTACTCATTTTTCAATAGTATTCAAATATGATATATTTTATTTCATATGAAGTAAAATCTGTCAATCATAATTTTAAAAAATATTCCTATAGTAGTTTATCAAGAACTAAAGCTTTTAGAAATCAACAGGATATACATTTTTTATATTTCTTAAGCTATTGAATTATTAAGGTTAAATAGATCCTTTTCTATTTGAGAAAATACTACAAACGTAAATAGCCAGTTGCTTTAATAGTTTTACCTTCTCGATATTAAAAATTTGACATACTCAATTCGCCTTGTTAGGCATAAAACAAAAAGGTTTTCTTCCAAAAGTAATATTTTATTCCAATTCTTCCTTGACTTTTGTTTTTTTATCGTATAAAAAAGAACAGTAGCGCAACATCCGCTACCTTCCATGTCTTTTGCTGCAACAAAAAATAAACAAAAATGCTTTAAGACTATTCCTTATTTTTTATATAGACCAGGAGTGGAGATGGAAATAGCCATATGCCCCCATTGTAAAAAGCAAATACCAGAAGATGCAAAATTTTGCCCCCATTGTTCAAGCGCTGTTACCTCAGTAAGCCATGCAACCATCTTTAGCTGGCAATGGGCCGACAAAATTTTTCTTTTTGCGCCTATCCTTGTCTTTATCGGCTTTTTTCAGCCTTGGTTTCCCGGCAGCATACTGTACGAAGAAAAACCTCTCTCTGCTCTTCAAATGTTACTCAACGTAAACAACCTCGAGGTTGATTTTCTGGCAAGCTATAATATCCTGCGGATGGCTTTAATCGTGCCCATTTTTGCCGTGTTAATTTTCCTGCTGGCATATCTTCGGACAACTATGGAAAAATCTGAATTTCTTCCGCTCTTTCTCTTAATCATTGTATGTACTTCTTTATTCCCTTTCTTTTTTAGCTCGGCAGGTCTTTTTTTCGGGATCATGCTCAGCGTGATCTTTCTCGCTGGAATACTTTTTTATTTTAAAAGCGCATCTCGTAAAGGTCGCCTTGGTTCTGCAAGCTATTTTTTAATTCTATTTTTTATATATCTCTCTGGCTTTTTATATCAACTCGATCTGGCTCAAGCATTCTATCTTAAACTTGAAGTGCTCACTTTTAGAGAAACCTATAGCTTTTGGATAACATGGTTTATTTTGGGGATGTTGATTTTGATCACTGTGTTAAATTTCATGAGAACTATTGAAGATTTTTGGTTAATGTTAAGCGGTGTCATTTTTTCAATTGTTGGTTATCATACCTTTATCAATCCTTTATTTCTTTCAGGTCCATTTGCCTTTTTTGCAGATAATTTGTGGAAGGTCGGTATTGAAACAGCAACGCATATCGAGATTGTAGCAATTGCTTTGGTTATAGCTATATTTACTGGTGTACCACTCGGTATTTATATTACCCGCAATAAGACCGCAGCGGAAATTGTGTTATACTTAGCAAGCATTATGATTACAATTCCAAGTATTGCCCTTTTCGGCTTTATGATGCCTATTCTATCTTCGATTGACAGAGCCATCGATGCAGTGAATGGCATAGGAATTGGGACCGTGCCCGCAGTTATAGCGCTGGCTCTTTATTCCCAACTGCCCATCATCCGTAATACGTATATTGCCATTAGAAATGTTGACCCTGCTACTATTGAAGCAGGCCGTGGCATGGGCATGACCAATTTTCAACTACTCAAGCAATTACAACTTCCCCT
>CAYMVB010000203.1:0-3772 GCA_964393665.1 uncultured Desulfobacteraceae bacterium
GAGGAAGGCGTACCAGGGTAACATGTAGCAACTGCAATGCCGGCCTCTATAGCCCCTCGCACAATAGCCTCATTGCCTAAAAGCAACATTTCCTTGCCGGGTGAATCCAAAAGTAGTTTATGCATGTCTTCCACCGTATTTCATGGTTAATATTTTCTACATATTTCAAATAAACTAAACTGCTGCATCAAAAAATCACTCTATTAATTCCCTAAGGCAGACTTCATTGTATTATTGCCATCAGGAACACAGGAAGAATTGGTATCTTCTTTACCTGTCTTTCACCCTTTGTAGGCCTCTAATATGGTACAAGAGATAGTGTGTCTAAAAAGAGGTGAATGGAAAAGAATAAAACCCCGCTTTATATATGGGCTAGGCTTATCATAATAAGCGCTACCAAAGGCAAAAGAATTAAATCCATGCCTATAATAAACGGTAAATTTAAGGGTTTTGTAGCTATATTTTAGCTATCTTATAACTTTCACACTACATGATGTCAAGAAAAACTGCAGCCCCCATCATATATTATTTCAATCAGTGTATTCTTACTCCCAAACACGTTCCTTAAAAGACTGAAAGGCTGACCTCATTTAAAAACTCTCTTTTTTACCGCTATAAATCTCTCTCAATTTTGGTTTTTCTATCTTGCCGGTAGGATTACGTGGAACGTCTCCAAAAATTATCTTTCTCGGCCTCTTATAACGCGGTAATTTTAAACAGAAATCATGTACCTCTTCCTCTGTCATAGTTTTGTTAGGTTTCACCTTAACAATTGCAACTGAGATCTCACCAAGCCTCTCATCCGGTATACCAATAACAGCGACATCCTGTATTTTATCGCTGGCTGCAAGAAAATCCTCAATCTCAACGGGAAAAATATTTTCTCCCCCTGTTATTATAACATCCTTTTTTCTGTCTACAAGCCAAATGAACCCATCGCTATCAACCCTAGCCATATCCCCGGTTAACAGCCAGCCCTTGAATATGGTTTTAGCTGTTGCCTCAGGGTTACCATAATACTCTTTCATTACCCCAGGGCCTTTTACCATAAGTTCTCCAGGTTGTCCGGGTGGAACAGGCTGCCTATTTTCATCTACTATCTTGTATTCCCAATCAAATCCCGGTACACCTATGGCGCCAACCTTATGGGAATTTTCTATTCCAAGGTGAACACAGCCTGGGCCAGTTGTTTCGCTTAATCCATAATTGGTGTCATAGTCATGATGAGGAAATACCTTTTTCCAGTTATTAATCAGGCTCAGTGGCACTGGTTGCGCACCTATATGCATTAAACGCCACTGATCCAGCTGATACTCCTCAAGCTTGATGCTACCATTTTCTATTGCTAATAAAATGTCTTGAGCCCAGGGTACTAACAACCAAACAACCGTAGCACGTTCCTCTGAGACTGCCTCTATTATCCATTCAGGCTTAACCCCTTTAAGGATAACCGCCCTTGAGCCTACAATAAAGTGACCAAACCAGTGCATCTTGGCGCCTGTATGGTAGAGTGGAGGAATAAGCAAAAAATTATCCCTATGGGTTTGATTATGGTGCCTGTTTTCAACTATGCAGGCTGCCTCAAGGTTTCTTTGCGTTAAAAGTATTGGTTTTGGCGTGCCTGTTGTTCCAGAGGTAAAATATAGGCCGGCCTCATCGATAATGCTTATTTCAATCTCAGGGTCTACCACTGAACTAGCACCTAAGGTATCCTCGTATTTTTCAGCATAATCCGGGCGCAGATTATCTGGTCCGACAAAGATGAAGTCCTTAATAGTCTTAAGGTCCGGCCTTATACCATTTATTCTTTCTATAAATTCCTCGCCGAAGATCATAGACTTGGCCCCCGCAATTCCAGCACATAATTTTATGTCCTGGGCAGAGAATCTGAAATTTAATGGGACGACCCATGCCCCTGTCCTTAAAATTCCAAAGTACGCAGGCAACCATTCAATGCAGTTCGTCATAAGGTGTACTACCTTATCACCCTTTTTTATACCCCTTGACATAAGTGCATTGGCAAAGCAGTTTGCCTGTTCATCAAATTCCCTCCATGTCAGTTCCCTTCTTTTATTATTAAGTGGATCACGTTCAATAAGAGCAATCTCGTCTCCGTACATCCTTCCATTTCTTGACAAAATCTCGGCTATAAGCATTATTTCACCCCCCTACAATAAAATGTAATTTTTTTATTTGACAAAATTATTTCATCAGTATATTAATAGCAGACGAAATCTTTAGATTGCTATGCTATAATGATAGAATCTAAACTAAAGTCAAAATAATCTTTAAAAAAATGCCTAACATAAAAATAGAAATTAATCCACACATCCTGTGAAATAAATCATCGTTTGGAAAATTTTAACTTTCAATTTCAATTGAACACCTCCAGTAAAAGGTTTGAGGAGCATCATTCTATACTCCTCATATTATTCGCCGTTAATTAAGGGCAACACAAGTAATAAATATTTTAATTTTAATAGGGAGGCTTGTTATGCGAAAGGTATTTATTTTAGCACTTATAGGTGGTTTTTTGTGTTTTGGCCTTGTCACTCCTGGGGCGGCAAAGCCAATTAAGGTAGGGGCGGTGATTAACCTGACCGGCCCGGCTTCATCTTGGGGACAATTCCATGCAAAAGGCCATAAAGACTATTTTCGGTATGTAAACGAGGCAAAGGGGGGAGTTGCCGGTAATAAAATAGAAATGATCCTTATCGATCATGCGTACAAGGTTCCTGAGGGTGTTGCTGCTGTAAAAAGACTTGTCACCCGCGATAGGGTTGATATGATTGCAACATGGGATGCCGGTACGGGTATTTCTGTTAAGCCTATAATCAAAGAATACAAAACTCCGACCATCAATTACTCCGTACCGTGGGAGGCAATGATGCCCCCTATTGATTATTTCTATTTCCCGTATGGCAGTTATCGGTTAGATGTTTATGCAGTCATGGAATATATACGGACCATCCACACAGGAAAAGAGGCCCCAAAGGTGGCCCTCCTTACCTATAACAATGCTTACGGCAGGACGATTCATAAGCCAAGTAAGGAATATGCTGCAGAACATGGCATAGAGATCGTGGATATTGAAGAGTTTCCATCAAAAACCATTGATCTAACAACCCAGTTACTCAGGGCTAAGGAGGCCGGAGCCGAGTACATTTTTATGCAAATTCTTCCCGCCACTATTATCACCGCATTAAAATCAGCGGACAGGATTGGCTGGGATCCTCCATTTCTCTCAACCTGGACAGTTACCGATCCGGATTTCTTCCCAATGGCTAAAGGCTTGCTCAGGGATAGACTTACCATGCAATTCTGCGGGTGTCTCCCAGGTGATGACACTCCTGGAATAAAATTATTAGAGACGCTGTGGGATAAGTACAAAACGGTAAATGCCTTCGAACAGTCTTACTGGGAAGGTGTTGTCATTGCATCGATTATGGAAAGGGCGTTT
Source organism: uncultured Desulfobacteraceae bacterium (assembly GCA_964393665.1). Taxonomy (GTDB): domain Bacteria; phylum Desulfobacterota; class DSM-4660; order Desulfatiglandales; family B25-G16; genus M55B121. The sequence goes on from CAYMVB010000203.1 coordinate 3,461, forward strand.
CAAAGGGCTCATGAAAACTTCGGAGAAATCAATTCCGAAAACATCAATAAGGCAATGGAATCCTTCAGAGATGAGGATTTCGGAGGACTTATGCCGAATGTTACCTATACCAAAACCAACCACGAAGGTTCCTTCAGCGGCAGGATGGTAAGAGTTCATGACGATAACCAATATGTACCCCTTACAAACTTTTTTACCCCTGGTAAAGAGCGGATAAAACTTTTAAAAAGGTAATAAATGAAGGCTTTTAGAGGTCAACCAAGTATTTTTACCTCCAGGCAGCCCGAAGATACAAGGGCCGATCTGGAGGTA
>CAYMVB010000204.1:0-3518 GCA_964393665.1 uncultured Desulfobacteraceae bacterium
TTCATATAGGCCGTGCGGCCCTCTGTATTTCCATTGAATGTGCAGATGCCGAGCTCGATTGAGCGCCGTATCAGGCCTTCACCCAGACCTGAAGTGCCGTGAAGCACTAATGGCATCGACACGGCCTCTCGAATATAAGCAAGTCGGTCAAGACCCAGATGAGGTTCTTCCGCATACCGACCGGGGAACGCTGACGGGACGAACGCCGAAGGAACATAGGTAAAGAAGTGATCCTACGTCCCTCCTGCGCCTTGTGATTGCCGGTGCTTCTTTCAACCTTTTAGACATACTAGATTATATACTCCCTTTCTTCTATGAGCTATCTCCTATCAGCTGTGAGCTATCAGCTTATAGGCTTCTTCCCGCTGTGAGCTAATTAGAGGTGCATTCACTTTGATCACAGAACTTACTTTTTTAGCAACGGCCCTTTCTCTGTGCCAACCTAACGCGCTGTTGTTGCCCTCAGGAAAGAAATCAGAGTTGGAATTGACTCTTTAATCCTTCCCAGTTTAAATTGGTTCTCCGTATTCCATTTGCCCCACTTACTCAACAGGCGTCCTCCCTCGAGCTTCTTAGAGATATCAGATTTCTCATATCCCTCAATGAGTGATTCTACTCCTATAATAAATTCGCCCTGATAATGGGATGCAAATCCAGGGACCTCTTCTTCAACCTTATTAATATCTATCATTTGCGCCTCCTCAAGGCCCCTTTTCAGATGGGTTATCCTCCTGACTTTGTCCGTATCTTCATATGGTTTATTTCCCAACAATTCATAGGCCCGAATGGATGCGTTAATTGAATTAATAAGATGTGATTTGTCAGATGCAAGAGTTGGGGGTATTGGAATAACCCCCAAATTTATAAGATTTATAAACATCAGGGTAAAGCCGCCAAATAACATCCCCGCGAGAGATAGCCGCTGCTTCTTTTTTACACCAATAAAACCCAGGGCCACAGCAGCAAATCCTACGATTAAAGAGCAGTAAATGCCTCCAACGAACCAACTAACAATGCCCACAATAACCGAAAGAACGCCAATCGGTTCCCTGATGTTGACAGGTTTCTCCGTCATTTGATTACCCTTCCATTGATCTTATTCTTCATTACCTTCGAGAAGAGAAAGTTAGCCACTGCCACTTTTCATCTACCATCACGTCATCACTCCATTTATAATCCAGAATAGAATACTATATTCTCACCGCAATCGCAATCCCATGAACATAAATCAGCCTCAATAGGGGTCCTCAATCCATTCTAAGGTTTTTACTAATGGAGGCAGTCGGAAACGACAAAGCATACTTTGGAAAATATACTATATGCATGACATAGAAAGACCTCATCACATTATCCTGCCTACCGGCCTCCCTGCATAAGGCCAAACCTTTATCTCCTATTTCCTGGAACGGCTTGTGGACATCCGCTACAACAAGAGCCCGAAGGGTAACTGGGCGACATTGTCATAAACCAATTCATACCCTAAGATCTCCCTATTGCTTTAAAATTTCATATTTGCTATATTTTCTATATAAAGATCATGGGATGTACGTAATGGAAGAGCGAATCAGAGTTGGAATAAGTACCTGTTTGTTGGGAGAGCGTGTCCGCTATGATGGCGGGCACAAGCTGGACCGCTTTCTGACTGACACTTTTGGAAAATACGTAGAATACGTCCCTGTCTGCCCTGAAGTGGAATCCGGGCTCCCTATTCCCAGAGAATCCATGCATCTCGAAGGCAATCCTGAACAGCCCCGCCTGGTGACATCCCGCACCCACAAGGATAAAACAGATCAAGTTGTTTCCTGGGCAAAAAGACACATTGTGGAAATGGAAAAGGACAATCTTTGCGGATTTATCTTCAAAAGCCAATCACCAACCAGTGGAATGGAGCGGGTGCGGATCTATAATGAAAAAGGTATACCAAATAAAAATGGGGTGGGCATTTTTGCTAAGATATTCATGGAGCATTTTCCCCTTACCCCTGTTGAGGAAGACGGTCGCCTTCATGACCCGAAACTAAGGGAGAACTTTATCGAACAGGTTTTCGTCATGAAGCGATGGCGTGAACTACTAGGCACGCAGTGGAGCATGGGGCCCCTTGTAGATTTTCACAGTCGAAACAAGCTCCTTATTCTTTCCCATAGCCCCAAGCATTACACTATGATGGGAAAACTGGTAGCAGATGGGAAAAAGATGGACATAACTGAACTCTATAGAAGATACGAGGCTCTTCTCGTTGAAGCAACAAGGTTGAAGACGACGGCCAGGAAAAACAGCAACGTTTTGCAGCATATAATGGGATATTTTAAAAAACAACTATCGCCGGATGAAAAGCAAGAAATTTTAGAAATTATACAGCAGTATCAAGATGGTTCCATCCCTCTCGTTGTGCCGGTAACGTTAATGAACCACTATGTTCGGAAATATCAACAGCCCTATCTCGGTATACAAACCTACCTGAATCCCCATCCAACAGCGCTCCAATTGAGGAATCACGTTTAGGCGTAAAAGGCTTCGGGCTTTTTCGTGTGAATGAAAATAACTACTATAATACACGGCCTTTATTCGGCTTCTCTCCTGAAAAAAGTCTTTACACAAAAATTTATAAGCCAAATGTGCCACGCAACATCTGCGCCGGATACCTGCAAAATATCATAGCAGAGGAAAAACACGAAAGCAATTTCTGGACGAGAGGCCGTTCACTTTCCTTGCGCAACTTACTTCTTCATCAGAGCCTGCTTCTATTCCTGGGGAAAAGACTATCAGGTTGTTGCAATAAATAGAGAAATGGTGTAAAAAATAAATATGAATTTCATGCGTAACATATCCATACACCAGATACCGTTTATGTTGATATCTCTTGTTATGGCCCTGCTCTTTCTTTCCTGTAGCCCGGAAAATGACAGCCCGGATGTCGATGCCATCCCCCAGCTGCCCGCCAGTTTCAGCTTTTTTGATGTAGATGTAAACACACCTCTTTCAAGGGAACTGAGAAAAAGACTCGGGGACATCCTGGGAGATGCTGCCATTTCCAATCAAAATATCATGGATTTGAGCCTCAATCTAGAGCCTGACTTTTTAGAGAGCTATTTTCCCCGGCTGGATCAACTCAACCGGCTTCTGAATTCCCCTCCCGGTGAACGGGTGGAACACAATACCACCAAGATAACCTACCGTTATGCCGTGAAAAAAAATCTGCCTTTCACCTATGTGGAGTTGCTGTTTTCGAAATATACCCGGATGCCGCTTATAATACGGGTTCTGTTTAAAACAGATACCCTGAATATCCAAACCTCCCTTGAGGAGAAGTATGGTTCCCCCATGGAGATTCCCTGGAAGCAGGAAAACGGCAGATCTCTCTTCTGGAAAAAAAATGATGATTTCCTCTTTTACTGTTTTGTCCCCAACCAGTTCGGCATCCCCGAGTATAGGGTAACCATTTACTTTACCCATCGCATTGCATCGCTTCTGGAGATGGAGGGCAAGATAAAAAAACAGGACCGAAACAGCACGGTGGA
>CAYMVB010000205.1:0-23642 GCA_964393665.1 uncultured Desulfobacteraceae bacterium
TTCTTCTTTTTGTTCAAGCAAATCCATCCTGTAGGCTTCTTCCTGCCTTTTTGCATCTGACTTTATTCTCTGTATGTCCTCCGCCCCGAGTGATTCTATCTGCGCTATAGCCATTTTCCCTGCCTTGTTAAGCTGTAGCCAGGAAAAAACAAATATGACTACTGCCGCAAAAACCACGGATACAGTTATGAGCAACATAATCTTGGTTGTTATTTTCATCTTAAAACTCCTAACAAGCTAATGAAACATAATAGGAGCGTAATTAAGGAGTCCGGGTTTTGTTTCAAAAAAGCTTTCTTTCTATATAAAACACTCACTGAATATAATTAAAATTCATGTATTCTTAAGCACATTTATTTTTTATGCTTGCTTACCCCCTTTTTTTAAAATTTTGGCTACATTATCTTTTAGGCTGCCTTATCTATTGCACTAATTTCATCACTGCTTAAGACCTTATCGATATCAAGTAGTATTTTAACAGCTCCGGATACCTTAGCCATGCCAAGGATATAATCTGTGTCAAGGCTGGTTCCAAATGTTGGGGTTTCCTCAATATCCTCTGACTTTATATTCAATACCTCAGAAACTGTATCAACGATAATACCTATTTGAATAGTGCTTTCCCCACCGCTTATTTCAACTACGATAATACAGGTCCTATCAGTATATTCTATTGATTCCATCCCAAACTTAAGCCTTAGATCTATTATAGGGATAACCTTTCCCCTCAGATTAATTACGCCTTTGACAAACCCCGGGGTCCTGGGAACAGACGTAATAGGCATAATGCCAATAATCTCTCTTATTTTAAGGATACCGATTCCATATTCCTCTTCTCCAAGGGTGAAGGTAAGGTATTTACCTTCCTTGTCTGCCATAGTCTTTACTGCCTGATCAATTGTTTTAGATAAATCTTTCATTTTTTTTCCTCCTTTTTGTGATATTTAGCAAAATATATGCCACAATCACTGCTATGACGTTTTTCAAGTATGCGCATAAACCGCCAATTACATAAAAATATTTGGCCCTAAACGGCACGGTGATTTATAAACATAAGAATAATGCTGCAATATTCAATTTGAATTATGAAAGATTGGCTACTATATCTGAAAATTTGTCAAAACATATGTCAACTATTTGACGCGGATACAAATTATCATGAAAATCGTGAGCTTTTTAAGGACTTCCTCTCAGGAAATTACTAATTTTCTTAATCCAAACAAGGTTAGCCATAAATGCGATCTCGCTTTTGAATAGCTAAGCGCTGAACTATCAAATGGTATGATAGTTGCATATATCTTGCCTTAGTGCCCTAATTTCAGGACTAATAAAAAACAATATCCTTTACATTATATTCCTGAGTAAAACGAATATTACTATTGTAAATGCTTTAAGGGGATTTTTATGGGGAAAAATGTCTTACATAAAAAACGCTCACACGTAAGGGCAAATCTCTCTTTTAAGGTCCAATTCAAGGTTATAAAACGGGAGGAATATATGGTGTTAAAAAATGCCATACATCAATTACCTCCGACAGAAAGAGTAAGCCTTGGTGAGTCCAATGAAGGTAATGCAAGCGCTCTCTTGATAGACTTTCTTTTAAACATTGATGAAAAACTAGATGAGATAATTTCAATAGTATCAAAAAGAAAGGACAATAAAGGGCTGCCAAAAAATGGGACTTGCTCGGATATTAGTGGTTCAGGCATGAGCATTATTACCGATGAATCAGTTGCATGCGGCGACATTATCCATGCCAAATTTATCCTTGCCAGGCTTCCATTAGTTTACATTGATGTATTCGCTGAGATTAAACGCGTAAAAGCACTTGAAGACAAAAAAGATTTTTACAAAATCGGCGTGGAATTTTTGCATCTGGACACACATGTCAAGGAAAAAATCATATCCTGCGTATTTCAAAAACAGAGGGAAAATATAAGAAATAGTAAAAAAATGGCTGAGGAAGAACTCATTAATGAGCTCGAATCATAAGATAATACTATGACTTAAACAAGTATAAGGTTGGTAAAGGATATTTTTAAAGGATGCTAACATGGATGATGTATTAGAAAAGTTAATTAAACAAATAGAGTCTCTCTCCCTTGACATTGTTATGCTTGACGCACAGGATATCCCAGGGCTTGGCAATGCTTTAACATATATAGAATCAATGGAGGCCTTAAGTAAGGAATTAAAAGAGGAATCCATCACATCCCTCATAAAGGCAATGAAGGGTTATGTTGAGAAGGTGATACTAGGAGAAAAGACCGAACTATCACCTGTTGAAAAATCTTTAACTAAACTCCAGGAAATATGCAGGGATATCATAAATGGGAGACAGCCTCAAAAAAATATCTCAGAAATGCTCTCAGGGCTCGGATATGACACAGAGATTGAGCAAATAGAAAGCCATGTAGATGAAGAGATAGAAATAGACATAGAGGATGATGAAGAAAGCAATGAAACAGGGGAAGGACAAAAGCGGGAAGATAAAAAAGAAACGCTGGCAACTATCGATGAAGATGATAGGGAAATTATTGCCGATTTTGTAGCTGAGTCTCTTGAAAACCTGGATAAAATTGAAATCAAGCTTGTTGACCTTGAACAAGACCCAAGCGACTTGGATACTATTAATGATATATTTAGGCCATTTCATACTGTTAAGGGTGTTTCGGGATTCCTAAATTTTAACAAGATCAATGAATTATCCCATACGGCTGAAAACCTTTTAGACAAGGTAAGAAACGGGCAAATTCATATAGTAGGAGAGATAGTAGATATCGTACTAGAAACCGTAGACGTACTAAAGCGGATGATTGAAAACATACAGACATCCCTTAATTCAGGCCAGCCTTCAGAAGGTGACATGGATACGAGTCAGATTATATCTAAAATAGAATATATCCTATCTCAGGCTGAGCTAAGAGAAAATAAGTACCTTGGGGAAATATTAGTAGAAAAAGGTACTATTTCTCAGGATGATTTATTTAATGCCCTTGAAGTCCAAAAAACTGTTCAGGAAAAAAAGATTGGCGAGATTTTAGTTGAGCAAAATAAATCTGAGCCGAAGGATGTCTTAGATGCTTTAAGAGAACAAAAAAAGTCGGCAAAACAATTTGTTGATTTTAAGACTAAGGTAGATACCGGTAAACTTGACAATATAGTAGATATGGTGGGAGAGCTCGCAATAGCTCAGTCTATGTTGAGACAGCATGATAACATTAAGGCAAGCACTAATAGAGAGCTGGATCAAATAATCAATCAGTTAAATCTAATTATTTCCGGATTACAAAAGACTGCTATGTCACTCAGGATGGTCCCCATAAAAAATACATTTCAAAAAATGCTTCGCCTTGTAAGGGATTTATCAAAAAAGGCAAACAAAGAGGTCCAGCTTCTTATGTCTGGGGAGGACACCGAAATAGATAGAAATATGGTTGAAGAGATATATGAGCCCATGGTTCATATGGTAAGAAACTCAATCGATCACGGATTGGAACCTTTGGAGGAAAGGAGCCGGGCAAAAAAACCCAGCCATGGAACCATATATTTAAGAGCATATCATAAGGGAGGCGACTTCGTTATTGAGATCGCTGACGATGGCCGTGGTTTAAATAGAGACAAAATTCTTAAAAAGGCTGCCTCAAAAGGACTTATAAAGGAAAACGAGAAATTAAGCGATGGAGAAATAAACAATCTTATCTTTAAACCTGGTTTTTCTACTGCTGAAAAAATTACTGATATTTCCGGTAGGGGCGTGGGAATGGATGTGGTGAAAAACATTATTGTTGATAAACTAAGGGGAAGGGTTGAGGCCCAATCAAATGATGGCAAGGGTACAACCTTCTTTATTAGACTGCCTCTCACATTGGCTATAGTAGATGGAATGATTGTAAAAATAGGTGAAGAGAAATATATTTTGCCCACCCTCTCTATTCAAGAATCCTTCAGGCCGAAAAAAAGCGATTGCCATACGGTAAAGGGCAAGGGGGAGGTAATTATGTTCAGAAACAATCTAGTCCCCTTGATACGCCTTAATAGGTTATTTGTACGTAATGGAGGACAGCACGCCTTAGATACCCAGCCATGGGAAAAACTCGTGGTAGTAGTTGAGAACCAGGGTAGAACAAGGTGCCTTCTTGTTGATGAGCTCCTCGGTCAGGAGGAGGTAGTTATTAAGAGCCTTGGCGAAACCCTCAAGGATTTAAAGGGGATAGCCGGAGGGGCAATTTTAGGAGATGGAAGGGTTGGGCTTATTCTTGATATTGCAGGGATTTTTGACATTGCCTCAGAGGGTCAATAATGGAAATAATTATTGGTGTTGCAGACATGAAAGTCAGCAATGATTCCGAGGCAGTGCTTATAACATATTCGTTAGGTTCATGCATCGGCCTTGGCATCTATGACTCTATAAAAAAGGTAGGTGGTTTGCTTCATTATATGCTGCCTGAGTCAAGTCTTGACACTGTAAAGGCCAAAAATAACCCTTGCATGTTTGCTGACACAGGGATTCCCTTGCTTTTTAAGGAGGCCTACAAGTTAGGGGCAAAGAAGCACAGCATTAAGACTATAGTAGTTGGTGGATCCCAGATACTGGATCAAAAAGGATTTTTTAACATAGGGGAGAGAAATTTTACAGCACTCAGAAAAATCTTCTGGAGAAATAATGTCATGATCTCTTACCAGCATATAGGAGGAAATGTTAACAGGACTATCAAGTTAGAAATTAAAAGTGGGGAGGCCTGGCTCAAAATATCAGGCTCAGGGTATCAAAGGATATGAAATCAGTAGAAAAAATAATTAATGACATTGAAGGGCTAAGACCAATTCCCTATACATACAACAAGATCGTTGAAATGACAAAAAATCCTGATAGCTCAATAAATGAGCTTGTTGATATTATCACCTATGATCAGGGTGCAACTGCAAACATCCTCAGGGCATGCAACTCAAGCTATTTTGGTCTGTCCAGAAAAATAACATCAATCAAACATGCTATAGCATACATGGGCTTAGATAGGCTCGTAAATCTGATTATTGTTGACAGCACTGCCAGCAATTTCAGGAGGGGTCAGGCAGGATACGATCTTACTGAGGGGGAACTATGGAGATACTCTGTTTTTTCAGCACTTATAGCCCAAAGTCTGGCTGAAAAAAATCAACAGAAAAATATATCCTATATTTTTACCTCCGCACTTTTAAAGGATATAGGCAAGGTTATCCTGCACACCTATGTAAATGATTCATTTAACGAAATAATATTTATGGTAAAAGAAAAGGGGCTGACATTTATAGAGGCTGAAAAAGAGGTAATTGGAATAGACCACGCTGAGTTAGGCGCGAAGGTAGCCACAAAGTGGAATTTTAGCCCAAATATGGTAAATATTATAAAAAATCATCATTTCCCTGAACTTGCACCGCCTGACGACCTATCCATCCCAATAGTCTATCTTGCTGACTCTATCTGCATGATGATAGGCATAGGGGTGGGATCCGATGGGCTTGCATATAGATATCACCAAGAGGTTATGGATAAGCTACATTTCTCAAATATCGATGTGCAAAAAACTATTGCTGATTCATTGGAAAAACTAAAAGATGTCGAACAATTAGTTAATTCAACAGGAGGAAATTAGCTTATGGCATTCACTGTTTTAATTGTTGATGATTCCTCTTCTATGAGGGCAGTTATAAAAAAAACAATTAAGGTTTCAGGGTTTAACGTAGGCCAATTTCTAACAGCGGAAGACGGGCAAGATGCCATGAAAGTGCTGTCTGCCAAATGGGTAGACCTTGTTTTGACCGATATAAATATGCCAAACATGAATGGAATTGAACTAATAAAAAAAATGAAAGAAGATGAAATATTAAAGGCGATCCCAGTAGTGATTGTAACAACCGAAGGAAGTGAAAAAGTTAAAAAACAATCAATGGACCTAGGGGCCAGCGCCTTAATAAAAAAACCATTTAGACCCGAAGATATAAGAAACGCCCTAAATCGTATAATGGGAGAAAATGAAGATGGACAAAAAGATTACGGCAGAGAACTTGAGGGAAGCGATTTTTGATGTGCTTAAAACGATGTTTTTTGAACAACTTCAAGCTGTTGAAAAAGATATAAAACTATTAGACTGGTTCTCGCAGAAACAGCCGCTCTTTGAGGCGAAGCTAGCCTTCAGCGGCCCCAAGAATGGTTTTTTTTACATGATAGTACCTGAAAGTGTGGCCACTGAGATTACCGCTAATTTTTTGGGCATTGATGAGGACGAAACTGATAATGAACAAAAAATAGATACGATAAAAGAGGCCCTTAATATGATTGGGGGCAAAGTATTTTCTTTCTTTGACCGAGCAGGTGAATATAAATTACATATACCTGAATTAATACGTATTGAAGAACATACATATGAACTATTAGAGGAAATTAATGGTAAAACTGTCCTTATTGAGCTAACGGATAACCGCCTTGCGGCAGGGGTTAGGATTGGTACTTGAAACCCTGGCCCAGACCTATATTCGCAAGATAGTCGTACATGGTCTCATACAGAGGATTTAACAACTGCTTAACTAAATTACCTGAAAGTCGCACCAGGGCGGGCTGGAAATTGGGAACTTGAAACTGGGGCAAAAGGTGCAAGAAGTCTACAAGTTATATGGTAATAAGTTGTCTGAAGAATTACCTGGCTTGATATGGAATGCCTTTGACAACTTGCATAAAAAGGTTCAGCGGACTGTTGGATATTAAATCATCCAGTTTCTATGGAGAGTAAATGGAAAACAAGATTAAGGTTCTCGTTGTCGATGACTCAGCTATAGTTCGAAAGGTCTTTAGAGAAGAGCTCTCTAAGGAGAGAGATATAGAGGTAATAGGAACAGCGCCTGATCCATATATAGCAAGAGACAGAATAGTTCAACTTAAACCTGATGTAGTTACCCTGGATATTGAAATGCCAAGGATGGATGGGATTACCTTTCTTCGGAAGCTTATGAAATATTACCCACTGCCGGTAATTATAGTAAGTTCACTTACCGCTACTGGGGGCAGGCTTGCCATGGAGGCCTTATCAGCTGGTGCCTTAGAAGTTATGTCAAAGCCGTCAGGCTCCTATTCGGTAGGTGAGATGAGTGTGCAGTTAATTGACAAAGTGAGGGCAGTTTCAAGAATAAAGATAGGGCAAATGTCCGAAAAGATATCTGATATAATTCCCCAACCTTTGCCTGCATCAACGGCAATGTTGGAAACTACCAACAAGGTAATAGCAATAGGTGCATCAACCGGCGGGACAGAGGCGCTCAAGGTTGTTTTAACTAAAATGCCTGTAAATGCTCCGGGTATCCTTGTTGTTCAACATATGCCCGCACATTTTACCACCTCCTTTGCAGAAAGGCTCAATGATCTCAGCGCCATAACCATAAAGGAGGCAAAAGATGGAGACTCTCTTGTTAACGGCACCGCCCTCATAGCGCCAGGAAACTTTCATATGCTTTTAAAAAGGAGTGGCGCCCGCTATTATGTCCAGGTAAAAACCGGGCCATTGGTTCACCATCAAAGACCTGCTGCGGACGTACTTTTTCATTCTGTTGCCCATAATGCAGGAAGAAACGCGATAGGCATAATACTTACGGGAATGGGTTCGGATGGCGCTCTCGGGTTATTGAAGATGAAAGAGGCTGGGGCGAGGACATTAGCCCAGGATGAAAAAAGCTGCATAGTTTTTGGAATGCCTAAAGAGGCAATAAAGCTGGGCGCGGTAGAAAAGGTGGTCTCCTTGCACAACATTACACAGACAGCAATCAGTCTAATAGACCATGGTAGAAAATAAAAAATTTAAGATAGAAAGTAAAAGCCGTCAATACTTTTAAGACCCCCTAAGTGGTTTTGCTGGCTATTAAAAATCCGTTTTAAAAAAATAATTGTTTACCATTATTTTATTTATAAAGGAATTACAATGAAGGACATCATAAAGCGTAAAATTTCAGATATAATGGTGGGTAACCTTTCAGATAAAGAAACAGAGGAGATTTCAAAGTTAATAAACGGAGATCACCCTAATCTTAGTGATAATATGTTTTTTAGAAACATAGCCCATGAAGTATCAGGAGATATAAAGGCCTTGGTGTCTCTGGCTTTTGAGTTCAGGAAAGATATGCAATCCAAGGTAAATGATGACTTAAATGATATAGCCACAGAATACATACCGCAAGCAACTGATCAACTTGAGGGCATAATAGATGCTACCGAGAATGCTGCCAATAAAATCATGGATAATCTCGAAAGCCTGGAAAAAAATATATCTGATCTAAAGCAAATTGTCGCTTCTTTTAAAAACGGGAAAATTGTTATATCGGGCCAAAGAAAAAAGGTTGCACAGAAATCGATCGATATATTAATGCCTGTCATTGAAAATGTGGAATCACTGCTTGAATATAATTCAACGTTGATATCGGATTCTTTTGCCCAAATGAGTTTTCAAGACTTGACTGGTCAGCGAATAAAGCGTATTATAAAAGTTGTTATTATAATGGAGGAAAAAATCAAAAATATGGCGATCTCTTTTGGTATAAGAATAAAAGAAAAGGAAAAAAACCCTGAAATTTCTGCAGAGGAATTAGAAAGGGTTGTCGAGAGAAAGAAAACAGAGCTGTCCGGTCCTCAAGGAAAAGATATTGGCCTTAACCAACAAGCAATAGATGAGCTTTTGGCTAATCTGTAAATAAGGAGTTCAAAATAACATGGATGTAAACATGAATGTTCTTATTGTTGACGACTTTGCCACAATGAGAAGGATTGTAAAAAATATTCTCAGACAGCTTGGGTTTACAAATATAATTGAGGCAGATGATGGTAAGGCAGCACTATACATCCTTAAGAAGGAAAAAATCGATCTGATTTTAAGTGACTGGAACATGCCTGAAATGCCCGGGATAGAACTATTAAAGGCCGTTAGGTCAGATGATGAGTTAAAAGATATACCATTTCTCATGGTCACTGCGGAGGCAGACAAGGAAAATATTATAGAAGCTGTCAAATTAGGGGTTAGTAATTACATAGTAAAGCCCTTTACAGCAGAAACAATGAGTGAGAAATTAGGAAAGATGTTCGGTAAATAATCCCTTTTTTCTAAAGAAATTTCTATTGTTTGCCGAAGAATTTATTATAAAAGTGTTGAATATTTGCATTAACACTGCCACCTAACATGTTATAATCTCTAAGCGCCTAAATGTAAGAAGGCGAATATTCAACTAAGAGCAGGGAGGCTGAAATGAACATACATGAGATCGAAGCTTTATTGCAAGCAGGGTCCAAGCCCAGCCCAACGCATAATGAAGAAACAGGAGATAAAGACTTCGAAAAAATATTGAAAAGCACACTCTCCGAAATAAACAAAATAAACAAAAATACACTCTCAGATACTAATTCAACTCTATTGATGCATGGGGACAAGGTTTTATCCCTTTTAGACAATTATGCCCAAAACTTAAACAATCCCAATAAAACACTAAGAGATATTGAGCCGCTGATTGGAGAAATAGAGAAAGAAATTACATTTATTGAAACAGAAGCCACAAAAGATACCTATAAAAATGATGAGGAACTTCAAAACCTCTTAAATGAACTCGCCTTAACAGCAAATGTTAACATATATAAGTTTTATCGTGGTGATTTTTCATAGATTGATGTAGTATAATTCTTAAGAAAGTAAGGACAATATGTAATGTATTGAGCTTTAAAGTAGGGGCTCGAGAATATATAAAGCAATAAGCGCTAAACATACAAAAAAGCATGCCACGGATATTAGTTGTAGATGATGATTCTGTCATATTGGAATTAATCGATGAGATACTAAAGACTCACGGTTACGAGGTAGTAACTGCCTCCAACGGCAAGTCAGGTATAGAGGAGCTGGAAAAAGATTTTTTCGACCTTGTGCTTACAGACCTCGTAATGCCTGATATAGATGGCATGGATCTCCTTGCCTATATAACAGAGAATTTGCCTGACACAAAATGTATTATTCTTACTGGCTATGGAACAATAAGCAGTTCTGTCGACGCCATGAAAAGAGGGGCCTTTGACTATATCTCTAAGCCAATGTCATCGAGCGAGCTTCTTGTAGTTATTGAAAAGGCGTTGGAATTCAAAAACCTGGAGCAGGAAAATATACGGCTAAAAAACGAATTACGGCACACCTATAGGTTTAAAAATTTCGTTGGAACAAGTCAGGCCATAACTAAGATATATGAAATAATAGATAAGGTCTCTGATACAGACAGCACAATTTTTATAACCGGAGCCAGTGGAACAGGGAAAGAATTAATAGCAAGGGCTATTCATTATAATAGCAGCAGGAATAACAAGCCCTTAATTGTAATAAACTGTGGCGCTATCCCTGAGGAATTACTTGAGAGCGAACTTTTTGGTCATGAAAAGGGCGCATTCACTGGTGCTTATAAGTCTAGAATTGGACGATTTGAGATGGCAAACGGGGGCACTATCTTCCTTGATGAGATAGGTGAAATGAGCCCTTCACTGCAAGTTAAGTTATTGCGAGTATTGCAGGAGCAAAAATTTGAGAGGGTGGGAGGTACCAAAACTATACATGTCGACGTACGCGTTATAGCCGCTACTAACAAAAACTTAACAATAGCAATAAATAAAGGGACTTTCCGGGAAGACCTTTACTATAGATTAAACGTTATCCCCGTAAAGGTACCCACCCTGAAGCAAAGAAAATCAGACATCCCGTTACTTATTGATTTCTTCAAAAATAAATTCTCAAAAGATAATAAATCAACGATAGCCGGATTTTCCCCAGAGGCGATGTATGCAATGTATAACTATGACTGGCCTGGCAATATAAGAGAGCTTGAAAATGTGATCCAAAGGCTTACAATCCTTTGCGACAATCCCATAGTCGGTTTCAATGATCTTCCGGAACATATTCAGCAAAACAGCAAACTAATTTACCTCGATGAAGATGATCGCGTTAAGGGAGGAGTCACACTTGATGAGGCTGTAAAAGATTACGAAAAAAAACTTATCCTTGATGCATTAGAGAAAAGCGATTGGGTAAAGACAAAAGCTGCAAAACTACTTAACATTAACAGGACAACCTTAGTAGAAAAAATTAAGAAACAAAAACTTGAGAAAACAGCCTCGGCGCTACCCTGATATTATGTCAAAATAATGACACCTCTATGCCCTATAAATTATTTGCTATTCGGAGCTTACCAGAAAGTCAAAATCCGCCTATTTATCCGAAACTATTCCGCTATAATAGTGCAAACCGTACCATCTCCTTAAATATAATCCAGAAACAAAAAATTCTTGTTGTAACATACTACTAAATAAAAATTTCTATACGTCGACATGTATATGAATAGCCAAACATAAACCTTTCCGAGGCATGTAACATTGGCATAGTAATTGCTTTTTAAGCTTTACATGAGAACTTATGCCAATAATTTAGCAGCCTTTCTGCTCGCCGCATTTTTATTGATACCGGCTTACGGCTTATCTGTATCAGTAGGTTCCTCGAATCAAAGCATTATCAGTGAAATCATATCAGTAAATGAAGAGGAAACGGAATCAGGCACTACTATAACTATTTCAGGTAACGGCACTATAGGCAAGCATGAAACTGAGACCTATGATTCCCCTCCCATGATTATCATTGACCTAATTGCGCCTGCCAAATTAATAAAAACAAAGACTATCCAGTTAAAAACCGACCTTATAAAACAAGTAAGGATAGGCTGTCATGAAGAAAAAATTCGGATTGTCTTTGATATCCAAGGGCACATGCTGCCTAAATTTAACACAAAGATCATTGATAATGATTTAACCGTATCCCTTGAAAAAACTACTCATGAAAAAGAAGATTTGGAGATTGATATAGAGCCGACAAAAACGATAAAAGCTGAATTAAAAGCAGATATATGGACAGTTAGTAATAACGATGGGCAGGGAGCTGAGGCTGTCCTTTTTAGAAAAGCAGTACATGCCTATAAGGAAAAAAAGTTGGAGACCTCAGAGGATTACCTTAATGAATTAATAAAAGCTTTTCCCAAAGGTAAATACGTGGAAAACGCCTCTTTTCTGCTGGCAAAAGCCCATGACAAGCTTCATCCTAATCCAGCGCAAAACCATTTTAATGACATAAAGGACCACTACAACAGTGCTATCAGAAAATTCCCTGAATCCATATTTGTTCCCGATGCGATACTTTCAATTGGAGACCTCTATTTTAAGGCGGAAATTTTTAATAAGGCCATTGAATTTTATAACCTTATATTAAACAAACATAAAGATTCAGATGCAAGCCCAAAGGCATTACTAAAAATAGCCGAAATTATGGAGCTGGAAAATAGACATAAAGACGCTATTTCCGGAATAAACTATATAATAAGAAATTATCAGGGCATTTCCGAAGAGACAGAGGCAAAAATAATAATGGCTAAGATAGCATACAAGGAAAACAGCTTTCATAAATCCATTAATATTCTAACTAAACTCATAGAAAAGACACCTGAAAACCTGTATAGGTACCCTGAAATATCGCTTTACCTTGGCTATAATTATTTTCAATTAGGTGAAAGTGCAAAGGCTAGAACTGACCTTTTACGATATTATAATAGCTGTCCGGAAAAAAACAGCCACCTGATATTAACTAAAGTAGGAGACACATACCTTGATGAAGGGGAAATCGGAAACGCAGTTAAATTTTATTACCTGGTCTTAAAGCGCTACCCACAATCAGAAGGGGCAATTATCAGTAAAATAAGACTGGCTGAACAACAAGAGAAAGGAAATGTTGGGGGAAATATACCAGAGAAAATTGCCTCCCCAAAAAAGATTTATGAGGAGATACTAGATAATTTCCGTGAAAATAGCCTCGGACACCCTTTTGAAGAGCTTGCAATGTTGAGGCTTGCTAAAATTTATGAGGACAATGAAGACTACAATAAGAGCCTAGGGTATCTAAAAAACTTTTTAAAAAAATACCCTAGATCATCATTGAAAGAAGAGGCGCGGCATAGTTTTAACAATGTAATTGGAAAAATACTGAACATAGAGCTAAAAGCGGGAAGATATTATAACATCCTGGATATTTATGAAACAGAGAAGAATGCAATCCTAAAGGCTGATTCTGCTTATCCCTATCTGCCCATTGCAAGGGCATTCATGCATCTTTCCTTTGATGACATGTCAGCAAACATTTTTAAGATGGCAGATAAACTTCTACCTGAAATGGAAAAGCCTTCTGATCTCCTATACTCTTTAAGTATGGACAGTTTTAAGAAAAACAACTATGAAGAGGCCTTATCTTACGTTAATGCCCTTATTAAAAACCACCCCGACAATTCTTTAACCCCCTATGCATATAAACTTAAAGGAAAAATTTTTTTCAAGCAGGGAAAATACTCATTGGCAGAAGACTTCTTTAAACTAGCACTGAAATTCAATCTTAATCCGTATGAAAAATTATTACACTCTATAAGAAATGACAATATCTTAAAATTCGGCTGTAGGTCTTTTTATAGCCAAATATATCAAGATATCGGAGACCTTAATCTACATGTGGGTCATACAAAAAATGCCCTTGGGGCATTTAAGCAGGCACTTGATTTTGAAGAGTCGGAAGAAAACAAAACATTACTTCTGATTAAGATAGCGAAATGCTACAAGCTTCTCAATAAAAAAGACGAGTATCTCCCCATTTACGAACAAATTGCAGCCCTTGAAAATGTATGGAGCAACATAGCCAAATACGAAATAGAGGGCATAGATTTCAATGATAAAATTATTAAAAAAGGCATTGAATAGAGGTTTTCGATCTTCTGAAACCTCTACATGGATTGTGTGAGTTATGGGAAACATAAAGGTATTGCTTGCAGAAAAGGATTTAAGTGAATTATCAGCTTTGCGCGATATTTTTGTTAAAAATGGGCATGAAACCAATATAGCGGTAGACGGTGTAACAGCGCTTGAAAAAATTA
Source organism: uncultured Desulfobacteraceae bacterium (assembly GCA_964393665.1). GTDB lineage: Bacteria > Desulfobacterota > DSM-4660 > Desulfatiglandales > B25-G16 > M55B121. The sequence continues at coordinate 14,002 of CAYMVB010000205.1, forward strand.
TAAGTGAACATTATGACCTTATTATAAGCGCCCTTGAGCTGCCTAAAATCAGCGGAATTGATCTCTTGCAAAGGGTTAAGGAAATACATAGATCAACCCCAATCATCCTTACATCAGCCAATGCCAGAGTAAATGAGGCTGTAAGTGCAATGAAACTTGGAGCCTATGATTTTATCTTGAAACCTTTAACCTATGAAATGATAAAGGTTATTATTTCTAAGATCTCCAACGATATAGGAATAAAAGAGGCAAGCGGCAATGGTAACCGATTTAGCATAATTACAAACAATTCTGAAATGAAAAACCTCATGCGGGATGCAAAAAGAATAGCGGATAGCTTAGCATCTGTATTTATACATGGCGCTTCAGGCACTGGAAAAGAATTGTTTGCTAGATACATACATAACAATAGCAAAAGAAAAGATAAACCATTTGTAGCCGTTAATTGCAGCGCCTTGCCGGAAAGCCTTCTCGAAAGCGAGTTATTCGGCCATGAAAAGGGCTCATTTACAGGTGCAATAACGAGAAAAAAAGGTAAATTTGAGATTGCCGATCATGGAACCATACTTTTAGATGAAATCAGCGAGATGGACATATCCCTTCAATCCAAGCTGTTAAGAGTTATTCAGGAAAGAGAAATTGATAGAGTTGGAGGGACAGCCCCAATACCTATGGATGTAAGGATCATCGCTACGACAAATAGGGATATTAAAAAACAGATTAATGATGGAAAATTTAGGGAAGATTTGTTCTACCGCCTCAATGTAATCCCTTTACACCTTCCCTTGCTCAGTGAAAGAAAAGATGACATACCCTTGCTCGCCAATTACTTTATAGAAAAATATAACAAGTTAGATAACAGAGACGTCAAGGGATTGACACCTGAGATAACCGATTTTCTTATGGAAATGCCATGGAAAGGCAATGTAAGAGAGCTTGAAAACGCAATTGAACGGGCAGTCCTTATGGGCAGAGGAGATTTTTTAGACGACAAGTCTCTTTTTACAAATGAGAGAAGTGTGGGCGCTGGAAAACCAAGTAATAGTAGTATTTCAACGGTTCCATTGAAGGAGATGGAAAAAACAGCCATTTTCTACGCATTAAACCAAACCAATGGAAACAGAACACATGCCGCTGATTTATTAGGTATTAGTGTAAGAACATTAAGAAATAAGCTCAATGAGTATAGAAAAAAAATGGAGGGAGATTAAAGAGGCACATAAATTGCTTTTAATTAATCATGAATGCGAGTTCTTAATTTTGAAATCATTAAAGGGCAAAAAATAAACCTATAAATTATTGAGATATTATCATGTCTGAACAGTTTTCATGTAAAAAAACATTTTCTACCTTAGAAAAGGCTATCAATATCTTTCAACAAAGACATAATGCTATAGCAAGCAATATAAGCAACTTAGAGACACCCAGCTATATACCAAAGGATATTGACTTCAAGGCCGCAATGGCCCAAGCCTTAAAATCAGAGAAGACTATAGGTTTAGTAAACACGAATCCCGGACATATGGCTGAAGCTAACCGTTTTAGCCAAGAAACCGTACCTTATGAAGAAAGCGAGGGATGGAATGGTTTTAATAGTGTGAGCATAGACAAGGAAATGACTAAACTCATAGAAAATAATCTTATGCACAGGGCTTCAATTGAGGCCCTTTTAAGAAAAATAACCCTCATAAAGGATATATTAAAGGAAGGAGGCCAATAAAATGAGCTTTTTGCTACCTCTGGATATAAGCAGCTCTGGTTTGGAGACACAGAGAAGGAGAATGGACATTATTGCCTCCAATCTTGCCAATATAGAAACTACAAGGACGGAAGGTGGGGGGCCATACAGAAGAAAAATAGTTATGATGGGCCCAAAAAAAATGGGTGGCGCAGGCGAATCATTTTATTCACATTTAGAGGGGGTCATGATTGATGATGTCGCCGAAGACCAAAGTCCTTTTAAAAAGATCTATAACCCAGGTCACCCTGATGCAAACAAAGCGGGTTATTTACTTAAACCAAATGTTGACCTTGTAGTAGAAATCACGAATATGCTTATGGCCAGAAGAGTATTTGAAGCAAATATAGCAGCTATAAAAACAACAAAACAAATGGCGCTTAAGGCATTTGAAATAGGGAGGTAAACTATGGGAGACCTAAAAATCGGAGACATTCAGCCCTCTCCTTTAAAATACAATAAGGTTAATGGAAAAGGAACATCAAATTTTTCAAAGATGGTAAAAGACGCAGTAGCTAATGTGAATAAACTGGAAGCTGATGCAAATAAATCTATTGCCGACCTTCTCCAGGGAAAAGGAAATATTAGCGAGACAATGATAGACCTACAAAAGGTTGATTTATCAATGAGGTATTTTATGGTTATAAGAAATAAGGCCCTGCAAGCTTATAAGGAAATAAGCCATATGCAATTTTAGTAGGCAATGCAAAATATTTAAATGTATTAATCCCAGAATAACTAAAGAATACCAAAACACTCATTTCTATGTGATGGATAAAAAATTAGGCTTTAATGCGAGGAAACCATATTTTTTACGAGCTGCATTCTTTTCGATACTTTTCAGAGATTTTTTACCAGTAAAATAAACGGTGGAAAAGGAATATTACCGTATGAAGGATTCTTTAAATAGTTTTACAGATTTTATAAGATCACTCCCTCTTCCAAAAAAAATTGGAGCGGCCTTTACAATTGCCCTCTTAGTTTCCGCACTAATTTTTATGTTTGTATGGACAAATCAGGTAGATTACCAGGTCCTTTTTAACAATCTTTCCATGGATGATGCAGGTGCGATTATTGCTGAGCTAAAGGAAGAGAATATCCCTTATAAAATTGAAGCTAATGGTAGCGCAGTGTTAGTAGAAAAAGAGCGCATATATGATTTACGCCTTGCGCTAGCAAGCAAAAATCTACCAAACGGCGGCGGCAGTGTCGGTTTCGAAATATTTGATAAGACAGGTTTTGGCACTACAAAGTTTGTACAGGAGCTTAATTACAGAAGAGCGCTCCAGGGTGAATTGGCAAGAACAATAAACCAATTTGAAGAGGTTAAAAACTCAAGGGTATTCATTGTGCTCCCAAAAGAGTCACTTTTTATAGAAGAATCCAAGCCTGCATCTGCATCCATTCAATTAGATCTGAAAACGAACCTCTCTCCTAAAAAAGTCTCCTCCATAGTACACCTCGTGGCAAACGCTGTAGAGGCCCTCGAGCCTGGTGCAGTAACGGTTGTAGACACAAAGGGGAGGGTAATTTTTAAGGGTGGAAGCACGGATTATGCAAGTAGTTTTCTTAGTAGTACCCAGCTCGAATATAAAAGCTCCTTGGAAGAGGAGATCAGAAAAAAGGTTCAAGGTATGCTCGAGGGGATAATAGGCTCGGGAAGGGCTATAGTCAGGGTGATTGCGGAAATTGATTTCAGCAAAACCACCTTTAGCGAAGAAGAGTATGATCCTGAAGCCTCAGTGATCAGAAGTCAAAGAAATATCGTAGAATCATCACAGAAAAGTGCTGACAAAAGCGCACAATCAATAACCAATGCGAGGAAGGGAATTATATCTCCTCAAGGTGATTCAAACACAAACCGGAAAGAAGATATTACTACAAATTATGAAATAAATAAGATAACAAAATCTACATTGCTACCGGCAGGCAGTGTCAAGCGTCTTTCCGTAGCTGCAGTGATTGACCAAAGCTATAATTTAGAAAAGTTAGAAGATGGGACCATCAAAAAAAACTATACCCCACGGAGTGATGAGGAGCTAAAAAAATTTACTGAGATAGTTAAGAAGGCAATGGGGTACAACGAAGACAGAGAGGATCAAATATCAGTCAGTTCTATGCCCTTTTTTAATGAGCAGACTGAGATTGCTGTGAGCGAGTCGGATAAAAAAGGTTTTGATATCCTCGAAATTCTTGGTAGCTACAAGAAATTGATGGTAAACCTGCTCTTGATGATACTTATATTTTTATTTGTTGTAAGGCCATTACTAAAAAGCTTAAAGGCGGCGCCCAAAAAACCCGCCTTGGTAGGGGCCGAACTGTCTGGGATTAGCATCGAGGATAAGGCATTTGAAAAAATTCCCGAGCCCAGGAGAATAGCTGAAAGAGAAAAGGCTATTGAGCTAAGCAAAAACAACCCGGATAGGGCAGAAAAAATATTAAAAGATTGGATAGATGAACCAGAATAATGGAAAATAAGGAATTAAAATTACAGGACATAAAGGGTGCACAGAAGGCGGCTATCTTTCTTCTGTCTATGGGTGAAAATTACACTGCAAATATTTTTAAGACATTAGATGAGATAAGTATAAAAAAAATTGGAAGGTATATGTCTAAAATTAACTATGTCAGCTCTGATGTCTTAAATTCGATTATGAGGGATTTTACAGAAAGCTTTGAAAATGATTCAAATTTGACCGTGTCTGGAAAATCTTTCCTTGAGGAAATAATATCAAAAACCATGGACGAAGATACAGCGCGTGAAATATTTCTTGCTATAGGAAGCCAGGCAAAAGAAGAGCCTTTCAGCGATTTTAAATATATCCCCGCAGAAAACCTTGTACATATCTTAAAAGGAGAACACCCTCAGACAATAGCCTTGATTTTATCTCAAATCCCAATGGATAAGGCAGCGGAAATTATGAATATACTGCCTGAAAAAGTAAAATCTGATGTCGCCTTTCGTGTAGTCAATATAGGAGATGTTCAAGAAGATACAATAAGAGAGCTTGATGATACAATCAAATCGGAACTGTTCGCTATGGGAATGTCAAAAAGAAAGGGTCATATAACGAAATTTGACGGAACAGAAGCACTAGCCAATATCTTGAATGAGGTAGATAAAAAAACAGAAGAGCTGGTATTATCAAGCATAGAAGAATACGATCCTGATTTAGCAGAAAAGATCAGACAGAAGATGTTCGTCTTTGAAGACCTTGTTAATGTTGATGATAAAAGTTTCAGGGAAATCTTAAAGAATATTGATAATCAAAGCCTGGTAAAGGCCTTAAAAACCGCTTCAGATGTAATGAAACAAAAGGTGTTTGTTAATCTATCAGAAAACGCTTCAACGATGCTCAAGGAGGATATGGAATTTCTAGGCCCTGTAAGACTAAAAGATGTAGAGCTTGCCCAGCAGGAAATTATCAAAACCGCAAAAAGACTCGAGGCAGAAGAAAAAATAGTGCTTAACACCGGAAAAGGCAAGGAAGATGTCTTTGTATAACAAACTAGAAACTACTATTGATAATGGGAAATTATGGAAGAGATTTCACCCTGAATCGTTTAATTCCCAATCAAAGACAAGGGAAAAGAAAGAGCACCCCTTTGTTTCTCTCAAGCCGGAAGATTTAGAAAAAGCAAATTTTGTCCCATACGAGGAACGTGGTGAAAAATATAAAAAAACTCAAATGTCTAAAGACCTTTTACACAAGGCGGAAGATACACTAAAAGCCTCGCAGGACAAGGCCTCAATGATAGAACAGGAGGCATATGAAAAGGGATTTGCCCAGGGTGAAGTTGATGGCCTTGAATTTGGGAAAAAAGAGGCAGTCAAGGTTGTTGAAAACATTGAAACCCTTCTAAAGGGCTGCGAGGGTATAAAAAGAGAGATTATCAAGGGGTATGAAAAAGAGATTCTTGAATTAATCTTTATTATAACGGAAAAGGTAATCAATTATAAAATCAGATCGGATGAAGAGATTGTGAAAAAAACCGTTTTAAAGGCCCTCCAATTGGCGCCTGAAAAGGGTGATATAACTATCAGGGTCAACTCAGAGGACTTTGACTATATAGAAAACATAAAACAGGGTTTTGCTGCTAAATTTAGAGAGCTTCATTCAATAAAGCTCGTCTCTGATCTCTCTATTGAGAGAGGGGGATGTCTTTTAGAAACACAGTATGGCGATATAGATGCCCGGATTGGCACGCAATTAGAAAAAATATTCCAATCCCTTAAAGATGTCTATAACAATAAAGAATATGGCTAATCAAGACATTACCATAAACTGGCAGGAATATTCAGATACCTTGAATTCACTTCAACCAATTCAATTGACCGGCAAGGTTGTAAAGGTTGCAGGGATTATTGCAGAGGGGCACGGGCCAGGATTAAGCGTAGGAAGCCTTTGTTCTGTGAAAGATTCTCAAGGACTTGATATACAGGCGGAGGTAATTGGATTTAAAGATAAAAAGGTTATTCTTATGCCCTTTGGAGAAATGAGGGGCATAAAGCCTGGAAGTAGAATTGTAGATATAAGTAAAAAATCAACCGTTCCTGTAGGAGAGGCATACCTGGGAAGAGTTATAGATGGCCTTGGTAGGCCCATTGACGGCAAGGGCTTAATAAGAGGTACTGAAGAATATCCTATTTATGGAAATATAGTAAACCCATTAAAACGAAAAATAATTAATGAGCCTATTGATGTTGGTATTTGTTCAATTAACTCGCTGGTAACCATAGGCAAGGGACAAAGGATAGCCATAATGTCCGGGTCAGGCGTGGGAAAGAGCGTTTTGATGGGCATGATAGCTAAAAATACCAATGCAGACGTAACCGTAATAGGGCTTATAGGTGAAAGGGGCAGAGAGGTAAGGGAATTCATAGAAAGAAGCTTGGGCGATAATGGTCTTAAAAAATCAATTGTTATAGCTGCAACATCAGATTCACCAGCCTTAATTAGGATAAGAGGAGCATATCTAGCAACTACCATGGCAGAATATTTCAGGAATCAGGGCCTGGATGTTATATTAATCATAGACTCTATCACTAGATTTGCAATGTCTTTAAGGGAGGTAGGTCTCGCAGCCGGAGAACCACCTTCAGCAAAGGGCTATACCCCAAGTGTATTTACCCAAATACCAAAACTTCTTGAAAGAGCAGGCACAATAGAGAGGAAGGGGAGTATTACCGGGATATACAATGTGTTGGTTGAAGGTGATGATATGAACGAACCTATAGCAGACTCTGTGCGCTCTATTGTAGATGGCCATATTGTTTTGGCAAGGGCCCTTGCACATAAAGGCCACTACCCAGCGGTTGATGTTCTGGCAAGTATTAGCAGGGTAATGAAGGATATTATTTCGCCAGAGCATCGCGATAATGCAAGACGTCTAATAAAAATACTCGCTACTTACAGGGATGCAGAGGACTTGATTAATATCGGAGCCTATGTTGATGGAAGTGACAAGCAAATAGACTTCGCCAAAAAGATGATAGGCAAAATCAATTCGTTTTTAGAGCAGGAGATTGATCAAAGGATAACCTTTTCAGAAAGCCTGCAGAAGCTTAGCAACCTTTTTGCCAGCAAAAACATTGCCTAATACGAATAACATGCAAACCTCATTTTCTTGTATGGTAACGCGACAATGAAATCATGTAACTTCAGGCTCGATTCTATACTTAGTTATAGAGATTATCTGGAAAAACGAGCCCAGATAGAACTATTTAAGGCAAACCAAGAGTTGCTGGAAAAAAAAGATGAAATAGAGCAGTTACATAAAAAACGATTTGAAATTGCAAAAAAATGCAATAGTGAAGAATCTAAGGGCGTTGAAGTACATAGATACCAGATGTATAAATCATTTCTAAAGGTTATTGATCTCCAGGTTGCAAATACTTTAGCGGAAGTCAAGAATGCAGAGGAGTCTGTAAGGAAAAAAAAGGGCATCTTGAAAAAAGAATCTATAAGGAAAAAAACCTTGCAATCCCTTAAGGATCTGCAATTTGAGAAATACAAAATGGAATATGAAAAAGAAGAGCAAAAAATAATAGATGAACTCGTTTTAATAAGGAGAGAGATAGAATATGAAAATGCTAAACCATAAATTCCTTGCCTCCTTAATCATTATAAAAATCGTACTGGGTTTTTCATTTATCTATATGGTTGGGTTTAACCCTATTCTATCTTCAGGAGATGCCATTGCCTCGGAAGAGCAAAAGGATTTACCAGATGAAACCAAGAAAGAAATAAATGATGACCCTGAAGAAAAAATTGAATTAAAATTTATTCAAAAGAAAAAGATTGAGCTAGATGAAAAAGAATATGCCCTTGAAAAAAAGGCCGAGGCATTATTAGTTATACAGGAAGATATAAACAAAAAACTTGCATTGATCAAACAATTGAGGAATGAAATCACCAACAAGGTCATGGAACAGGAGACAATTGAGAACGAAAAACTGAAACATATCGTAAAGGCCTATTCGGCTATGAAACCGCGGAAGGCTGCAAGCTTGGTTGAAAAGCTGGATATTGGGTTTGCAGTGGAAATCTTATCTAAAATGAAGGCGGAGGAGGTTGGTAATATTCTGTCAAATGTAGCTATAGAAAAAGCCGCAAAAATAAGCAAGAACCTGGCTGAGATGAAGTGATGCTTAAACTTGAATTGCGAAGTCGAGGTTACAGGCTTTAAAGCTTAATGATTTTGTAAAACCAGATTTTACCTTTTTCCTTCCATTTGAAAAAGCCTCAATGTGAAATATGTAAGACGTATCAAATATATGTATCAATAAGCATCCCCTTTTCCCATAATTCGCAATCACCATACCCTACTGTTTTATATAAGGTAGCATAAGGATGCAATCTTTTCTCAGGAATGCTAAGTTCTGATTTCTTCGGAAGGTAATCGCCTGAACCCTCTTTTCTTACTAATAATGGCCACATTTGATTTATTTCAGGGACCATTGCCGGGATGGCTAAATTATTTACTACAGCATGTAACAATAGCTTATTTCCTTAAAGTCTTTGCAATTTTTTACAGCTTCATTTCTTTTCACCAACAGCTCGGGCATTTTTTAATTTCGTAGATTTCTATTTACATAGTGTATCTATTCATTAGCAACGCTAAGGTAGATATTATACATACCTGTTAAAACACAATTTTATCACAATTTTTCGTCCTACCAATTACGTATCTTTATACCACTATTCATTTCAAAATAAAATACCCAAAAAATCAAGCATTTTTATAAAAAAAGGAAATTCTTGCCGCTTTAGAAATTCTAATTAGGCAAATTATTTCCTGCTGAGATTATAAATTCTCCGAAGCAAATACGATAATACCTCTTAATATATCGAAATTATTACTAAAAATTCTATTTTCGTTATATGGTACGGCCATTGCAAAATAAGTTTCTACAATATACACACAATAATTCTAAAAAATTTGTATCTATATAGCCACAAGGCACGAAGACACGAAGAAGATACTGATAGTACTATAAAAATACATATGTGGTCATGTTTTCTCAATAATAGCAATACGCCGCATATCAAGTAGGGCCATCAATGCAGTAATTTTATAATCTTTGTGGCTTGGTGGCTTTGTGGCGATATACGTGAGTAGTTACAAAAATTTTTTTACAGGTTTCAAAAATATATAAGCCTCTAAAACAAAGATGAATGTAAAGATATTAAAATTAAATCCCACATTTTTATTACATGGGGGAGGCACTGGTTGCAATTCACCAACCATGGAAAACAGCGGTAAAAAGTTTTCAGCAATAATCAAGGGATTGCGCAGTGCAATACAAGAAAAAATACTGCCCGCTGAAGGCAATCAGACCTCCCCTTCCCTTAAGGTTAGCAGTAATCAATACATTGAATCACTAAAAACGGCCCTTGTA
>CAYMVB010000206.1:0-4868 GCA_964393665.1 uncultured Desulfobacteraceae bacterium
GGCCTATCAGTGCCTCAATTTTGGCTGGGCCTCCTTTTTATAATTGTATTTGCTGTTCAGCTTAGATGGTTACCTACGTCAGGGATAGCCACACCTTTCCACATTATTCTTCCTGCTCTCACCATGGGTTTGCCGACTTTGGCTAGAATGGTTATGATCGTGCGCTCATCCATGATAGATGAGCTTAACCAGCAATATATAAAGACAGGATTTGCTAAAGGCCTCCCTTTTTACAGGGTAGTTGGCGTGCATGCATTACGAAATGCGGCCCTTCCAGTTGTAACACTTTGCGGTTGGGAATTGATTAGAGCTATAGCAGGTTATTCAGTGGTTGTTGAAACGGTTTTTGCATGGCCAGGTCTTGGGATGACCGCTATACAGGCAATAGAACGTGAAGATTTAATTCTTTTGCAGGCCATTGTGTTTTCTGTTGCAGTAATAGTAGTCCTGATAAATATTTTAATGGATATTGTATATACAATCATTGATCCGAGGCTGAAGCTGGCTTAGCATGAAAGAGGGTGAAAACAGTAGAAGAATTCGTGAGGACCGCAGGCATGAATATTGGCATCGTCTATCGGGTATAGGTCTTGAGCTCTGGAGAGATAAACCAGGCTTCATTGGAATGGTCATGATTGCAATTCTTTTATTCATGGCCTTTGCCGCACCCTTGCTTGCTCCGCATGATCCGGCGGTACAGGACCTAAGGGCACGCCTCAAACCTCCTGCCTGGAGTGAAAAAGGGACGTGGAATCACCCATTAGGAACTGATCATTTAGGCCGAGATGTCCTTTCCAGGGTTATCTATGGATCAAGGGTTTCCCTTCTGGTAGGAACCGGTGTTGTAATACTTGCGGGAACATTTGGTGTGGTAATGGGGCTTCTTGCCGGATATCGCGGTGGGCGGACTGATAACTTTATTATGAGATGGATAGATACACAGGTCGCATTTCCAGGCTTGCTGCTTGCATTAATAATTTTGGCGGTGATAGGACCGAGTATTGCAGCGGTTATCATTGTGCTGGCCTTTAATGGCTGGATGGTTTATGGCCGAATGACTCGAAGCGCTGTCCTTTCAGTCAGGCAAACAGAATATGTAGAGGCTGCAGAGATAGTTGGTTGCAGTGGAAGTCGCGTGATCTTTAGACATATTTTGCCGAACCTTACCTCGCCGTTATTAACCCTTGGGATATTGGAATTTGCAAGAATCGTATTAGCTGAGGCCGCGCTCTCTTTTCTTGGTTTGGGCATTCAACCGCCTGCCACATCATGGGGTTTGGATGTTGCGACCGGGAGAGATTATATTTTTTGCGCCTGGTGGCTGGTAACCATGCCCGGAATTGCCATATCCTTTACCGTACTGTCAATTAATCTGGTTGCAAGCTGGATGCGTTTGATATCTGACCCCCAGGAGAGGGAAAAACAGTTTGCTCGCCAAATGGCAATACGCAAAAAGGGTCAGCATCTTTTCTCATAGTCAACTCAAAAACTTGTTGCCTTTAAAACGTAAGAGATGAATGAGTCTTCAGACAAAGCGTTACTAAGCATTAAAGACCTTAAGGTGAACTTTACAACTCGAAGCGGAGTCGTTCAGGGTGTTAGGGGTGTCAATCTATACGTTGATTATGGAGAAACCCTTGGCCTTGTAGGTGAGTCAGGTTCAGGAAAAAGTGTTACATTTCAGGCATTACTCGGGCTAATTACCTTACCTGGAGAAGTTGTATCTGGAGATATTCAATGGAAAGGCAAGTCTATTTGTGGTGTAAATCACAATAAATACCTTCAAAGGATTAGGGGTAAAGAGATTTCAATGATTTTTCAGGACCCTATGACATCTCTCAATCCAGTATTTACAATTGGCACACAAATAACAGAGGTGCTCAGCCATCACCTAGGGATGAATAAAAAACAGGCACGAAGACGTGCGATAGAATTGCTGGAGGTTGTAAATATGAGTGCACCTGAAAAAAGGCTTAAGCAATATCCTCATGAATTTTCAGGTGGCATGCAACAGCGGGTAATGATTGCAATGGCCCTTGCCTGCGAACCGGAGCTTCTTATTGCGGATGAACCAACGACGGCGCTTGATGTTACTATTCAGGCCCAGATTCTCGAGCTCCTAGCAGATTTACAGGAACGCTTAAACCTTTCTGTTGTGATGATCACTCATGATCTTGGTGTTATCGCCCAGTTATGTCACCGCATTGCCGTTATGTATGCAGGAGAGATTGTCGAGGTTGCAAATGCAGAAATATTATTTGAAAGCCCCGCTCATCCCTACACAATCGGACTACTAAGGGCTACTCCAAGGCTTGATAAGGTCACAGAGAGGATGATTGCTATAGATGGGGTTCCTCCAAACCTTATTAATCCGCCTGCGGGATGCCCTTTCGCAGCACGTTGCCGGCATGCCGAAGAAGAATGTACCTATAGAGTGAATTCCCTTGCTTATTACGAAAAAGACCACTGGGTTTCTTGCTGGCGCGCGTTGGAAAGAAAGCTTTAATCTATGGAATGGACCGATAATAAGATACCGAAACCACTTGTTAAGGTTGAAAACTTGACCGTTCATTTTGACGTAGGCCGAAGTGGGTTCTGGGGTCAAAAGCGCCTGATAATTCACGCTGTAGAAGACGTTTCATTTGAGATATATCCGGGAGAAACCTTAGGGCTGGTCGGAGAATCTGGATCTGGAAAAAGCACTACTGGCAGGGCCATAATAAGGCGTATTCCTGTCGCAGGAGGCCATATTTTTTTCAAAGGAAGGGATATTACGCATATTAATGCCGGTGAACTGAGGCCACTGCGCCGCAACATGCAGCTAGTCTTCCAGGATCCTTACGCCAGTCTGAATCCAAGGATGAGAGTGGCAGACATTGTTGCTGAGCCTCTATTAGTTCATGGAATAGTGAAAAGCACCAAACAAGCATCAGATAAAGTAAGAGAATTATTAGAGCTTGTAGGCCTACCCGTTGATGCTGCCAGCCGATATCCACATGCCTTTAGCGGCGGTCAAAGACAAAGGATAGGCATTGCCAGGGCCCTGGCTCTGAATCCAGAATTTATTGTAGCAGATGAGCCAGTATCTGCACTGGACGTCTCTATCCGTGCTCAGGTAGTCAATCTAATGCAAAATTTACAAAAGGAACTGGGATTAACCTATTTTTTTATAGCCCACGATCTCGCTGTAGTGCGGCATATTTCACATCGTATTGCAATTATGTATGCAGGAAAAATTGTTGAGATTGCTGACAGAGATACCATTTATAACAACCCTGTTCACCCTTATACAGAGGCTCTTTTATGCGCGGTTCCTGTGCCCGATCCTAAGGTTCAAAAGGCAAGAAAACGGACTACCTATGAGGGTGAAGTACCAAATCCTCTTAAACCACCGCCTGGCTGTAGACTACAGACTCGCTGTCCTTACGAGACAGAACGCTGCAGAATTGAGGCACCTCCATTGGAACAAAGAGAGCCAGGCCATTGGGCTGCCTGTTGGAACCAATGAACGAAGCTTAATTTCAAATCCTTGAAAAGTTTGTAAAACCAATATCCTTTAATCGTTGCTACTGTTCAGTGTCTTTTTGACATTAAGAGCTAGCCTCATCTAGCCTGCCAGCCTCGTTACCTAATAAGTATCTTATGCTGTATTGACATAGTGATATAAAAATCTCTGTAGGGTTTATGGTGGTTTCATTACTATAAAGGCGGGTTCAAACGCCTTGTTCAGATTTTTTTTATTGCCTCGTGTATAATTTCAGGTGATTTGATATTTTGAAATATCGTTACTCTTGGGCCTAAAGGGGCCCATTGATTAACGCTACTGCTTTTAAAAAGGGCTATAGTATGGACTCCACACATTGCTGCAAGATGGGTTATACCGCTATCAAGCCCTATGTAGAGGTAAGTTTTCTGGAATATTGACAAAAGGCCTTTCCTGTTTAGTGGTTTAGCAATGGTTATCCCGCGTGCCTCTAAATTATTTATCAAATCGTTTTGCCAGGACAATTCTGCAGGACCTGCAAGTATGGTAAGATTTTTTATAAGCTTGCGGCCGAGGCCATTTATTAACTCAAGCCAGAAATCTGATGGATAGTTCTTTGTCTTACTGCCGGAGCCTGGATGAATTACCATATTTTTTGGATCTAATGACCGGTTTTGTTCCATAAATATTGGTTTTTTAACTGCATCCTCAACTGCCTTTTTAGGGTTCAAGGAAAGGCCTGAGTTTTTTAAGGATGATGCCAAATAAAGGGCTGTGTGCATACGTTCTTCCTTTTTTGGAAAGGGCAAAAAGGTAAGTATCGGGACATTTGGAAAGCAGGCTTCAAGCCCTCTTTGTGCAATTCCATTTGGATCTGTTAAGAAGGAGATAATTTTATCTGACGCTACGTTATGGATTTTTTCGCAATGAGGCTTTTCAGTAAAGATAGTATGCCAACCACCAGCTTCATAATCAATAAAATTGCTCAAAAATGGCTTGAGAAACTCAACCCCCGGTAATCTACCTATAAGTGTAATTTCGTCGCAATGGCGTAGCTCCCTTAAAGCCGGAGCTAATAACAATGTATCCCCAAGTGCGCTGGGGCGAATTATTACTATACGCGACATATGCACCTCAAATCTCTTCTTATATTATTTAATGCTTGCTCTTTATACCATGATTTTACATTACATAATGCTGCAAAATTTAGCCTCCAGCACGTTATTTAAATTGTGAAATTTTTTCAGAATACGAAATAGGGATATTTTATTTGTTTTTGGGTGAACTACCTTATTGAATTTATTTTTATAACCTGTTAAAGGTAATGGCATTTGTAGTTGATACATAATGGTCAGGACTTTTAGGTTGCATTCCGTATCTATGG
>CAYMVB010000207.1:0-5649 GCA_964393665.1 uncultured Desulfobacteraceae bacterium
CACCAGTGGGGTCGAAGGATGGTGCGGTCCCAAAAACCCCGCCCCCAGCCCCCGCCACGAAAAACGCAGCATGCGGTTTTCTCCCGCCACCGGCGCATACCCGTCAAGCTAAGCATGTTAGCCGCTCCATGGATTGTGCGTAATTTGTCCGATCTTTACGCCTTTCATAGCAGCAGTGCCTTAGAAGAGGCCCTTCTATAAGGTGTTCAAATTGTGCACTATCACCTAACAGATAGATTGCACTGACTATCTGATTAAATAACGGTGCAAGCTTAAGCATGCTTATGTATTTATTGTGTTTGTTGATCATATAGCGATTCACATGATCAAAGAAGGCATGGAAGATGGTAATATTTAACAGCTGTGAGTAGATATAAACATCAAGTTCATTTTTTGACCCGTGAGGAATAGAGCTCAAGGCCAAATGCGATTTCCACGCCTTAAAGATAATCTCGATGCGCCAACGTATAGCATAGAGCCTTACAATTGTTAATGGATCCCACACACTGCGGCCAACGTTTGTGACAAAGATCTGCCACCCAAGCAATTTCAGCGATTCTTTGGATGGTTTTAAACGTTGATCCCGATTGTTTTTAGCTTTTCGGCGTCTTTCATTGGCAATGTAATCCGGTACGGGAAGTGCGACTAACCTTACGGCCAGTTTTTGTTTACAGCCGATCAAAACATCAATGTCGGCTGAGGGCTGCTCTTTAAGGAGCGCTAAAAGGTTTAATCGCCTGCCGGACTCCGGCCAGTAGATGGCCACATTGTTTTTAAGCCTGGAAAGAAAGAAGGCTCCCATGTGAGAAAGCCTTTCAAATACAGACAAAACGAAATAGCCAAGATCACGAATGACCAGATCTTTTGGTTGGACAAGGTTGAAAATGTCCTGTGAGGCTGCTTGATCAGTACGGGTAAAGGCTGATACGCCGAAATCGGCCATGTGTTCGTTTTTCAGGTTAAACGTGGCCTGGATTTTCATACCGGCATTTTCTTTACCGGATTGGTTTTTAGCACCTGGATAGGCATCGGCCAAATGCTTCGGCAGTTTTAGGTTGGTGCTGTCTTGAAGGTATACATGTGTAAAGGTGTTAAGTGCTCCCTCCTTATTTGCCGAATGAAGGCCGGAGATATTGTCTACTACCGCATGGAGAACCTGTTTAAAGAAGGAGATGGCATAGTGATTGAAACGAGTGGCAACCCCCTGTTTGGAGACATCAACACCAAGCAGACCAAGGAGAAAGGCTATTTTGCTGTATGAAAAGATATTCTGATAGGCGGCGTTGCAGAGTGCCTTTATGAACGGAAGGGCCGAGATTTTTTGTGGACTCCGTTGATAGAACTGAGAGCTTCTGGCAATCTTGTTGAGATTTATCTTCTGCAGATGTCTGTCAATTGGCTTGACATGTAATGGTGTTTTTTGGGCATCGGCAGACTCTTGACATGTGACCTCCTTAAATGTTTTTATTGTTAAATATTGATATGTTATATGGCATAACTGTATAATAAATGCAAGCATTATTTTACTTTTCAGGAGAAGAAAAAAGAAACTTTCCCCGCACTGATCTGAGTTGAACCACATCCTAAAGATTTCGGTTTGCCGGCAGTAATACATGCTTTTGGATGTGTGACGTTGGTCTTGGAGCAGTTTAGCCCAGGCGTCAAACTTGGAGGCGTTTAGGTTTGCCTTATTATATGGTTTTAGATAGTATCTGGAATATAAGTAATACATAATAAATTTAAATAGTCTTAGCTTGACGGGTATGCGCTTTCAGCGGGAAACCTTTTAACCTGTGAACGTTTACGAATTTTTTTACTTTTTTCAAAGATGAAAAACCCGTAAAAGGACGATTTGCTAAATTTCGGCTTATTGTACTATAAGGTCCAGGTGTTTTCCATCTCTTAGGTTTACAAGACCCTCTTCGCATATTCTCAGAAAGGGTATAGCTGCGCCTGTAAGTGTAACAAGTGTTAGCAAAGGGTTCTCAAATGGACATCCAAGCGCTTTTGTAATATTTTTTATATTGTCCATTTTTTTTGCAATTTTTTCTAATGAAATATCTGCCATAACGCCAAATATAGGAAGTGGTATTTCTTCTAATATTTTTCCATTGGCGTAGACAACAGCCCCTCCCTGTATTTCGTGAATCCTGTTTGTTGCTTCAGACATATCCCTTTCATTTTCGCCTACGACTATTATGTCAGATGTATCCCATGCTGCACTGCAAGCAATAGCTCCGGTGCTTAAATGAAAGCCCCTTATAAGACCAACAAACATTTTGCCTGGGATAAACCTTCTGTCTATGGCAGCTACCTTCAGTATATCATGATCAGTATCTAATCTTATTTCGCCATTAATGACAGGCATGGATTTTATTATCTCCTTTGTTACGAGAGGCGTGACCTGGTCTATTATCCTAACATGTACATACGGAAGATCTGTTTTTATAGTAATTGAAAAATCAGGTGGCATAAGACTAGTTGGCAAGTTGACACTGTTCCGGCTTTCAATGGAAAAGGTATGCTTTCTTGGGACGGCTATTAGCCTTCCATTACTCGCAATGATTTTACCTTTACTTATCACCTGTTCTGCCTTGATAGTTTTACTATCAGGTATAATTAAGATATCAGCATATTTTCCTGGGGCAATCCCCCCAACTATGCTATCAAGAGCAAAGTGTTCTGCAACATTTATTGTTGACATTTGAATTGCATGTATAGGATCAAACCCACAATCAATGGCTTTTTGGACAAGGGTTTCCATGTAGCCTTTATAGATTAAATCCTTTGGCTCTATGCCATCAGTCACCAAGATTAGTCTTCTGAAATCAATACCTGAATCCTTGATACTGCATATAGCATCGAGATCGCTCCGTATGCTTCCCTCCCTTATCATGACATACATTCCGAGCCTTAAACGCTCTAGTGCCTCCTCTTGATTTATAGGTTCATGACAGGAGGAAATTCCGGGGATAACGTAAGACATAAGCTTTTCAGCCTTTGCGCCCGCAGAATGCCCCTCTAAGGTTTTTCCAGCGTTAGCAGCCTCTTGGAGGATGGCCAGGTTCTTTTCTGGTTCCTGAAGAACTGTCTGCCAGTAAGATTCACCTAAGCCCACAATATCATCTCTTAAAAGAAGGTTTTTTAGGACACCTAAGGGAATACCCCGGGCCCTTTTGCTTATGGATGCCATAAATGGGGCGGTGGCAAATATTTTTATAGGTTGGTCATTAAGGGCGTTTAGAAAATCAATTACACCATTATAGCCTGATACAGGAAAGACCTCCATTGTCTCGGTTATAATGGTTGTTGTACCGCCAATCATGCCATGTTTTAAGAATTCGTATGGGCTTAACAGCCAGGCGAGGTGGGTATGACCATCAATAAGGCCTGGAATAAGTGTTTTTCCGTCAGCATCAATAATCTTTGTATGAGGCCCTATTGTATGCCCGGGTTCTTCTCCAACGTATGCTATCCATTCGCCTTTAATTGTAACAGACCAGCGGTGCAATAATTCTCCACTATATACATTAACAATGGAGGCATTTAATATTGCTATATCTGATTTTTTTTCCCCACGTGCTACATGCATCAATTCCTCTGTCCTATCTGCCCCCGCTATAGATAATATATTATGTGAAAGCATTTTAAAATCTCCTTAGGCTGTAATGCGATCAATTGTGTGTTTTAGCCAACTTCCTTTTTTGGCTAATTGAATAGGCACCGCCGGTTTATTAGTGTTTCGAAACGGAATGTGTTATATAATTAAAAAAATATAGACCTAGATGGCATAAAAAAAGAGAGAATAATATATTTGAATCAGCGCGAGAAGGCTATCATATTCAATTTATGAGTGCAAGTTGAACAAGGCGGGATTTTATAATATTTTATCGTAAAATATGTTAGTTTATTATCGTTTTAGAGAGCCTTATTCGACTACAAGCAATGTTTGTCTATGATCGAAAATAATTTTTTTATAAAAGAAGGCCTTAGAGAGTAAGATAATAGTTTTGTGGAGGTACATATGGAGAGAAAGAAGATAACAGTTTCGGACCTGATGGTTAAAAAAGAGACGGGTAAAAAGATAACAATGATAACCGCATATGATTACCCAACTGCTCAAATGGTTGATCAAGCCGGCATTGATATAATTCTGATTGGTGATTCTCTTGGAATGGTAGTACTCGGTTATCCTTCAACTGTATCGGTAACTATGGAAGAGATGCTTCATCATTCAAAGGCGGTCACAAGGGCTGTTCGATATGCATTTGTTATAGGGGATATGCCATTTATGTCGTACCAGACAAGCATTGAAAAGGCCATTGAGAATGCTGGGAGATTTATAAAGGAGGGGATGTGTGACGCGGTAAAACTTGAAGGCGGAAGTGAGGTAGTCCCTATTGTGAAGGCCATTGTTAACGCTGGTATCCCAGTGTGCGCCCATATAGGCTTAACGCCTCAAACGGCAACTAAGTTAGGCGGGTTTAAGGTGCAGGGGAAGGACGCACAGAGTGCTAGAAGCTTAATAAACTCCGCGAAAGAATTAGAAAATGCCGGGGCTTTTATGGTTGTCATGGAATGTATTCCAGATGTAATTGCCTCAAGAATTACAGATGATCTTAACATTCCCACAATAGGCATTGGTGCGGGAAGGGACTGTGATGGTCAAGTTTTAGTTTACCATGATACAGTAGGTCTTTTTGATCGCTTTACCCCAAAGTTTGTTAAGCGATATATAAAGTTAGGACCTATGATTGTTGATGCCTTAAAGGATTATAAAAGAGAGGTCGAGGAGGGAATATTCCCCGGGGAAGAGCATATCTTTAAAATGAGCGATGAGGAGGCAAGGAAGATTTAATTTTTGGTATGCATTGTCTGGAGCAGGGCTTTTCTCAAGGAATTATTTTATTATTATAGAGGCACAACCAATTTTTACTAAATATTTGTAAATATTATATTTGTAAGTGAGTTTGGGCATAGGTAAATTGTTTTTTCTTACTTTTTTTGAACCTTGTTTGATTCAAATTTATTAATGGTTAACTGATGGATTTCAAAATTTTATTTACCATTTTTTTAGCTGTATTTGTTGCTGAGCTTGGCGATAAGACACAGCTTGCGACTGTATTATTTGCGGCAGATAAAGAGGTGGATAAACTGACTGTATTTTTGGGGGCATCACTAGCCCTTATTGCCTCCTCGGCGATAGGGGTTTTGGTCGGAGGTATTATGTCTCAGCATGTCAACGAGAGGTATCTTCATTACATTGCAGGACTTGGTTTTATAGGAATTGGTATCTGGACAATCATTAAGGCTTAAGCATATATGCTGCGACGTCGCCCCTTTTAGCCGCTACTTTACTAGCATATAACATAATAAAATTATATATCATTTTCTTAATTTAAACATGGAGGCATTTTAAACATGGAGGGAGATATAAGATGGGTAAAGACTCATTGTGCGAGGATGGATCATGGTGGTTGTGGTATTCTAGTGGGTGTTAGAGATAACAAAATCGTAAAGGTTAAGGGCGATCCAGATGGTTTTTTAAATAAGGGGTATATCTGTGCCAAAGGCCTTGTGTCCCCTGATCGTCTCACGCATCCTGATCGTCTTACATACCCACTCAAGAGGGTAGGTAATAGAGGAGAT
>CAYMVB010000208.1:0-3498 GCA_964393665.1 uncultured Desulfobacteraceae bacterium
AAAGAGAGAGCTGCCTGTCTCTCAGGCTCCTTTTTCGTATCTTCTTTTCTCCCCTTTCAATAAGTTCCTCTTTGATACTATGTAGAAACGGGGATTGGGCGAGCTCAAAATAGCGGTTGTAAAGCCTTCTCTTCCCTGCGTAGGATAAAAAAAGGGCTGCCTTTGCCCTTGTCATACCAACATAGAGTAATTTTCTCTCCTCTTCTCTATTACAGCCATCCTGTCCTAAGAGCGTGAAGGGAAGGATGCCGTCTTCACAGCCAATGATAAAAACACAGGGAAACTCAAGCCCTTTAGATGCGTGTATGCTCATAAGCGTTACCTGCTCTGCTGCTTTATTGTATGTGTCAACAGGGCTGCCCAGAGAGAGTCGTGATAGAAAAAGAGAGAGATTGTTGTCACACGTGTCTGCCATTGAGGTAATTTTTTCAAGTTCATCCCCGTGGGATTTCGTTATTTCAGGCAGATACTTGGTACCTATGTTTGTTATGCAATCCCCTAAAGGATACAGATCTTTATCAATTCGTATTTTCATAATAGATTCCAGGAATTTTTCACCGATATTTTTATTTTTCAGGCGCCTCAATATCAATTCATGGTGGGGATTTTCTATCAATTTCAGTGCGTCTATGATCGTGCTTACGGGCTCCTTTCGGTAAAAGGGTTCTTCCCCGATACGTTGAAAGGGCATTCCATGGTCGTTAAGGGCCTTGATTATATCCGGTGCCATGTTAGATACCCTGAATAGAACGGCGAAATCGGAAAAGGACAGCGGCTGATCCCTCTCGCTTCCATCAGAGATGTTGCTGTCCATGGAAAAAAACCTGACACCACCAATCATGTTCTCGATAGTCCTTGCAACAAATTCCGCCTCACTTTTTTCCGTTGAACAAGGCTCTATGTGGACAGATACATCCCCAGCCAATCCCTTGAGAAACTCGCCTTTCCCATCAGGGCTCACTACCTGGGCTGACGCCCGGAGTATCCTGTCCGGGCATCTGTAAGATTTGCTAAGCCTGAATACCGCTGCTGATGGATAATCATCTTTGAATCTCTGAATAAAGTGGGCATCAGCGCCCCTGAATCCATATATCGCCTGGTTAGGGTCGCCAATGGCAAAGATATGAGAAGTATCATCAGGACAAAGAAGCCGTATAAGGCGGTACTGGCTGCTGTTTATGTCCTGGTATTCGTCTATGCACAGCCAGGTAAATGTTTCCCGTATCTCCTTGGCCGCATCCTTGCATTCCTCAAGAAGCCTGGCGGCACAGAAAACAAGGTCATCTATATCAAAGGCGTTTGCCTTCCTCAACATTTCCTCGTACATCCTGTATGGCTCAGCATATTCATTTTCAACGCCCTCAGGTCCCTGCATCCTGTTTTTTGCAAGGCTTATGGCATTTGCTATCCTTTTAAGCCCTTTTTCCTTTAAACCCGCTGATGATTGTAACAGGTCTACTTTTTCCTCCTCCCCAAATATAAGGAATTCCGGCGACCTCCCAAAAAAAAAGGCATACCTCCTTAAGATAGACATGCCAAATGAATGGAAGGTAGTTACCGTAATCTCACCTGCTGTTTTTTCGTCGCCAAGGTCACGGGCTATCCTCTTTTGCATCTCCTCAGCCGCCTTATTGGTAAAGGTAATAGCAAGGATATTTTCAGGACTTACTCCCCTCTCCTGTATGAGCCTTACTACCCTTTTAGCCAGTACAAATGTTTTACCAGTGCCAGGTCCTGAGAGTACAAGGCAGGCCCCCTTGTAGTGTTCGACTGCCTTTTTCTGCAGATCATTCATTAGGGTGTCACCCGCCTCTTTACCCTCTAAGCCTTCACGCGATTGGCCTTCGACTTTGTTGTCGTTCCTTGGAAACGTTTTCGCCGCCCTCCCCTTCTTGCCTCCCCCTTTGTGTGGCTGCTCAAAAAGCGACATCTGAGAAAGCAGGGAATTGACCTCACCGGGCCTGAAAACCGTAATCCGCCCATAGGCACCGTCATAGCCTTCCTCAATATAGACCTCGCTATTTCTAAGCCTTCGTACCGCCTCACCCATTAATTCACCACCAACACGGCTTATTTCTTCCCGGCTAAGATCAAGGAGGAATTTAAATTCGGGGCCGCCTTTGTCCAGGAGAAACTCGTACTGTCCCTGTACAGACTTGCTATTGGGACCTACACCCTTTATCTCCGCTAAAATATTCTTTAAAGGGGTCAATGGGTAATATGGCTTCCTTACAGGCCTTACCTGCCCATCCTCCCGGTCGGAAAGCTGAATAACCCGGTTTAAAACCCCTACCGTAACTGGCTTGCCGCATACAGGGCAGATTCCGTGTTTCTTTTCCGTCTCCTGTGGTGTCCACCGTATCCCGCACTTTCTGTGTCCATCTAAATGATATTTCCCCTCCTGTGGAAAAAATTCTATCGTTCCCTTGAAACCTTGAGGATCTTGCCCCTTCAAAGCGGAGATTATCTTGGGATACGACAGCTCTGTGTCGAATAGATTTGCCTCCCTGCCCAATTTTTCCGGTGAGTGCGCGTCAGAGTTTGAAACGAGTGTGTAGCGGTCTAAAAATGAACACAGCCAGTTCATTGGAGGATCCGATGAAAGCCCCGTCTCTACGGCAAATATATGCCCGGTAAGATCATCAAAACACTCCTCAATGCTTTCATACCCGGACTTTGCCCCGAGTGCGGAAAACCACGGTGTCCATATGTGCGCGGGTATAAAGACGGCGTCTTCCCCTCCTTCCAGAGCAATCTCCAGTAAATCGTGGGATGAAATACCAAGAATAGGCCTGCCGTCAGAGCGGATATTTCCAATGCGATCCAGTCTTTTCTGGATATTTGTAACCGTCTCAAATGATGAAGCCAGTATGAGGTTGTGAACCTTTCTAACCTTGCCCTTATCCTTGTAAATGTTGCTTATCTCACCTGACAGGATAAACCGTGCCGGCTGATCTTCACTAAACGCAGCCCCTCTGCCTTTAATCCGAAATTCATCCTTGAGGGCAAAAAGCCCTTCACGATCAGGGGTTAATTTTTCCCGCAATTCTTCAAACCAGCCTGGATGAACCATATCCCCTGTTCCAATAACCTGGATACCCTTTCGCCGTGCCCAAAAATCGAGTTTTTCAGGCGTGAGGTCTTTGCTTGTAGCTATGGAATAATGAGAGTGTATATGAAAATCTGCTATAAAGCGCATAAGACTATAAACTCGCTACATGGTTTTTGTTATTTGTTGATGTTTTGAAAATTTATTGTTTAGAGCATTACACAGATTCAGATCAAAAATACAGCGAAAAATAATATATACGTAGTTATGCCCAGGTAGATAGGCTGAAGGTAGAAGTCTGATAGGAATAAAACAAGCTTGATCACACAAACCTCGGCGCTTTTGAGTTTATTGATTGATGAGGTGGCATTACTGGCCTACCCCGACTGCAGAAAGCCAAGGCTTTAGCCGTGGATGAATGAGCCTATAGTCGGGATGTCGCACCACCA
>CAYMVB010000209.1:0-8876 GCA_964393665.1 uncultured Desulfobacteraceae bacterium
GACTCGAAATCGATTTGTCTCGTTAATAGCGAGGCACGTGGGTTCGAATCCCACCCTCTCCGTCAGGAAATATAACACAAATATATCAGGGCAATGAGCATAGGCTGTAAGCGTTTGGGAAGAATTCCATGTAATGACATATTCTCATTTCATAATGTCAGCAAAACTGCCCATCTGAGCATGGGTTTACCAAGAAGGCAATAATTCATAATCCATATCCATTCCCAGTCTTCCGGGTTGGAGATGAATGGGCGGCGCGGCGCTAAAAAGAATATTATAAGCCATAAGCAAAAGGCAAAAAGTACTCCTCTTTTGCAAAATTATGGAGAGATGTCCGAGTTGGCTTAAGGAGCGCGACTGGAAATCGCGTGTACTACCAAAAGTGGTACCGGGGGTTCGAATCCCCCTCTCTCCGCCATCTAAATTATAAAATTTTATCATGACATACGAAATTTTTGCAATAAAATGGAGGCCTCAACTATTTGAAGATGTTATAGGTCAAGAACACGTTGCGCAGACACTTAAGAACACCATCTTGTTTGATAGAACAGCATCCGCCTATCTATTTAGTGGTGCAAGGGGGGTTGGCAAAACATCTCTTGCACGAATATTTGCAAAGGCCTTAAACTGCAACCACACCCAAGAAGGAAATCCTTGCAACAAATGCGCCTCCTGTATTGATATAACTCATGGTTCATCCGTGGATGTACAGGAAATAGATGGCGCATCTAACAGGGGGATAGATGAGATAAGAAATATACGGGACAACATAAAATATCTCCCCTCAAATGGTAAGTATAGAATATATATCATAGACGAAGTCCATATGCTAACCATCCATGCATTTAATGCATTACTTAAAACCCTGGAAGAGCCTCCAGCTCATGCGAAATTTATCTTTGCTACCACAGAGCCCCACAAGGTTCCTGTAACTATACTATCAAGGTGTCAGCGTTTTGATTTTAAAAGAATACCACTGTTAAAGATAAAAAAACAAATCGATAAAATAGCCGGGGAAGAAGGTATACAAATAAGCGATCATGGAATATCTATTATAGCAAGACAAGCAGAGGGAAGCCTGCGAGATGCAGAAAGCCTCTTGGATAAGGTTGTTTCGTTTACCGGAAAGAATGTTGATGACAGCCAGATAACTTCTATATTGGGGATTATTGATAGGGAATACATTAACAGAATGTCCTGGTCTATAATTGATGGAAAAGCAAATGACTGTCTCGAAATAATTAATGAAATATATAATTATGGTTATGAAATCAAAGACTTCTACAAAGAAATAATGAACCAGTTTAGAAACCTCATTGTTTCACGTATCCCTCAAGCCCACAATCAACTTCTGGACCTTTCGGATAGCGAGATAGAGGACGTGCAAAAACAATCAAAAAAAGCAGGGATGCCAAGGCTTCTACAATCCCTTAATTTTTTGATCAATAGCGAGGCAGACCTTCGTTACACAGAGAGTCCTAAAATGGTCCTAGAGGCCATTTTGTTAAAATTACTAGAAATAAAGGATTATCTTTCCTTTGATGAACTTATCAAAAAAATTGAGAATATAGAAAAAAGACTCGCGCAAACACCCGCAACAAATCTTGGAAAAGACCCCAGTTTATTCTTAAAACAAAATGTAGATATAAATAATGGACAAAAAGAGGAAGAAGAGAGCAAAAAATGGAGTAGCTTTGTACAATATCTTGCCACTAAAGACAGACCTATGGCAAATATACTTAAAGAATTTACAAATTATGGCCTCACAAAGAACGGAATAGAGCTAGCCCCCGCCAAAGGAGGTTTCATTGAAGGGTATTTTGATGACCCTGAGCATTATGAAAAATTGATTGGCTTTGCTCATAATTTTTTCAATGCAAACTTTACTATTGTTTTTAAGAAGCAGGGGGAGCTCCAGAACTTAAAAAAATCAGGTAAAAGTAAGGTTCCTGCTATAGTCGAGGATGTAATAGACGTATTTGATGGCAAAATTGTAGGGAATGACTAAAATTTTTCCACATTGTTAGATGTATAATTAATAGTTTACTATGCATTTCTTCTCATATAAAAATGATGAGCTCTTTTGCGAAGAGGTACCTGTAGAGTCTATAGCTGAGCAAGTAGGTACACCTTTTTACCTATATTCCTGGGCAACCATAGTAAGGCATTTTCGTATTTTTAAGGATGCCTTTAGCGGCCTAAAACACCTGATCTGTTTCTCCGTAAAATCTAACTCAAACATTGCAATCCTTCATACCATGGCGTCAGAGGGCGGGGGTGCTGATATAGTATCAGGAGGTGAACTCTATAGGGCTTTACGGGCAGGTATGAGCCCAGATAAAATAGTATACTCCGGCGTAGGAAAAACGCATGATGACATTGAAATGGCAATAAAATCAAATATACTCATGTTTAATATAGAGTCCGAGCAGGAGCTAAAAACAATAAATGACGTAGCAGAAAAAACAGGTAATAGGGCAAGGATTGCTGTGCGTATCAATCCTGATGTAGAGCCCAAAACCCATCCATATATTGTGACAGGATTTAATGAGAATAAATTTGGCATACAGATAGACAATGCCCTGCCTATTTATGAGTTGGCAAAGGGCTTAAAATATGTTGATATAAAAGGTATCTCCTGTCATATAGGAAGTCAGCTTACTGAAATATCCCCCTTTATTGATGCATTATTAAAATTGAGGGAACTCGCTCAAAAAATAAAAAAAATGGGTATTAGCCTGGAGTTTCTCGATCTCGGTGGAGGATTGGGCATAACCTATGACACTGAAAGCCCGCCACACCCCTCAGAATATGCCAGTGCTATAAAAAGGATTATAGGAAAGGATGAATTTACCCTTATACTTGAGCCTGGCAGGGTTATCGTAGGAAATGCCGGCATACTTATAGCCAGGGTAATTTACACCAAAATCACACCAAACAAAAAATTTATAATTGTTGACGCTGGTATGAATGATCTCATTCGACCATCATTATACAATTCCTATCACTCAGTTATGCCCATAAAAAAGACCAGCGGTGAGACAATTGTAGCCGATTTAGTAGGCCCTATTTGCGAGACAGGAGACTTTCTTGCTAAGGATAGGGTGATGCCGTCTTTTAAGCAAGGCGATTTGGTTGCCTTGATGAGCGCAGGGGCGTATGGTTTTTCTATGGCCTCAAACTACAATTCCCGTCCCCGCCCGGCAGAAATTCTTGTAAAGGGAAAAAATTTTTCGTTAATCAGGTCCAGGGAGACATTGGATGACCTTATGAGGGGTGAGGAGATTCCTGAATTTATTGATTAAATACTATACGCATGCTTGGGCTATACTCTTCTCGTGCCGCTCTTGAAAAAAGAAGGCAAGAAATATCATTTTTAGCTAAAAATAGCACAACCATAATAGGGGTCAAAAAATTCTTATACATAATTAGTAATCGGGAAACTCGGGCCCGATAACCTGAACATTCCAAATTTTCTAATAAAGGAGGAAAGAGCTATGATAAAAGGATCTATTGTCGCCATTATTACGCCATTCAAGGGAAACACCTTTGATGAATCAGCCTACAGGGAGCTGATTAACTGGCAGATTGATGAAGGCACGAATGGGATAGTACCTTGCGGCACTACCGGTGAATCAGCGACCCTGAACATGGAGGAACACAAAAGGGTTATTAAAGTAGCAGTTGAGGAGGTAAACAAGAGGGTACCGGTAATAGCCGGCACCGGCGGAAACAGCACAAGCGAGGCTATCGAACTTACGACATACGCCAAAGAGATAGGCGCTGATGCAACTCTCCAGGTTACACCCTATTATAACAAGCCTTCCCAAGAGGGCCTTTACCAACACTTTAAGGCCATTGCCGAGGCAGTTTCATTGCCCCAAGTTTTATATAATGTACCAGGCAGGACAAGTGTAAATATGCTTCCGGAGACAGTTGCCAGGCTTGCGGAACTCCCTGATATTGTGGCCGTTAAAGAGGCATCAGGAAATTTAGGGCAAATGGAGGAAATAATTCGGCTAGCAGGGGAAAAAATAACCCTTTTGTCAGGAGATGATAATATAACATTACCCGTTCTGGCTATTGGTGGAAAAGGCGTAGTCTCAGTAATAGCAAATATAGTCCCTAAGGCTACAGCTGACACTATAAAGGCTTGGGAAAATGGCGATATTGAGCTCTCCAAAAAACTATTCTACGAGCTTTTACCGCTATGCCAGGCTATGTTTTTTGAGACTAATCCGGTTCCGGTCAAAACCTCTCTTGCCCTTATGGGTAAAATAGAGGAAAATATCAGGCTTCCCCTTGCAAAAATGCAGGAAACCAACCTAAACAAACTGAAAGAGGTCCTCAGGGCCTATAAATTAATCTAAAAGGAGAAAAAATGATAAACACGGTTGTTGCAGGTGCAGCTGGGCGGATGGGTGGAAGAATAATACAGATGATTGAAAAAAGCAGGGAAATAAAGCTATCAGGTGCCTTTGAAAGACCGGATCACCCCTCTATTGGAAAAGATGTTGGACAAATTGTGGGCCTTGCTAATATGGACGTAGAATTAAAAGGTGATATAAAAGAGGCTATGGAAGGTGCTGATGTGTTAATTGATTTTACTGCCCCTGAAAGCACACTGAAGAATTTTACGTTTGTCTCAAATACAGGGCAAGCCATTGTTATCGGCACTACAGGAATTACCAGTGAAATAAACAATGAATTAAATCGCCTTGCCGAAAAAATACGATGCGTCATAGCTCCTAATATGAGTGTGGGAGTTAATGTGATGTTTAAAGTTGTAAGCGACCTATCCAAGATACTTAATAGGGGTTACGACATGGAGGTAATAGAATACCATCACAGACTAAAAAAAGATGCACCCAGTGGCACAGCCATGCATCTTGCTAAGATACTAGCAGGGACAACCGGCAGAAACCCTGACACGGACCTTGTTTATAAAAGAAAGGGTTTTATAGGAGTCAGAAGAGATGAGGAAATAGGCATCCAGTCAATAAGGGCCGGAGATATTGTTGGTGAACATACCACCATATTCGCAGGCGTAGGGGAAAGAATTGAAATTACACATAGGGCACATAGCAGGGATAATTTTGCAAGAGGAGCCCTATTAGCAGCTACATGGATTATGGAACAACCGAACGGTATTTATGACATGCAAGATGTGTTAGGACTAAAGGAGAATACTAATGTTTGAATTGGCTGAGAGGATTAAAAAACTTCCCCCTTATTTGTTCAAGGACATGGACCAAAAAATACATGAGATGGTTAAAAAGGGCGTGGATGTAATCAATCTCGGAATTGGAGACCCTGATCTCCCAACGCCTGTGAAAATTGTTGATTCAATGATGGAGGCGATTAAAGATCCCAAAAATCATCACTACCCATCCTATACTGGCATGGAAGAATTTCTTGCCTCTATAGGAAAATGGTATGATCAAAGATTTTCAGTTAGCCTGGACCCAAAAAATGAGATATTGGCCCTCATAGGCGCTAAAGAAGGTGTAGCCCACTTACCATTGGCATTCATAAACCCTGGTGACATTGTTCTCATAACCTCACCGTCTTACCCGGTATATAACAGCGGAACCCTTTTTGCCGGTGGAGAACCTTACTTCCTTCCCCTTATAAAGGAAAACGACTTTATGCCTGACCTTTCATCTATACCAAAGAATAGTAAAGAAAAGGCCAAGATGCTATGGTTAAATTACCCAAACAACCCAACCTCAGCTGTAGCCACTAAAGAATTCTTCGAAGATACCGTCGATTTCGCACAAAAAAATAACATACTCATATGTCACGACCTTACATACAGTGAAATAGCATTTGATAATTACAGACCCATCAGCATTCTTGAAATTGAGGGAGCAAAGGATGTATGTATCGAGTTTCACTCGCTGTCAAAGACGTATAGCATGACCGGATGGAGAATAGGTTTTGCTGCAGGGAATAAGGAAGCGATTAAAGGTTTAGGCCTTATAAAAAGCAACATTGACTCTGGAATCTTCCAGGCTATCCAAATAGCGGGTATTGAGGCCCTTAGGCTATATGAGGAAAGCAATGAACAGATAAAAAAGGTCTACAAAAGAAGAAGAGACGTGATGGTTCAAAAACTACAAGAATCCGGCTTTACACTCAACAAACCAAAGGCTACATTTTATCTATGGATTCCAATACCCCATTCATATACATCGGTGAGTTTTGCTGAAAGGCTTTTAACGGAAGCGGGTGTAGTAGTAACCCCTGGCAATGGATTTGGCCAGCCTGGTGAAGGTTATATAAGGCTCGCATTGACCCAAAATGAAGAAAGATTAATCGAGGCCGCTGACCGGATAAAGAGTATTGAACTGTAGCATTGAAGAAAAGGTAGCATATATAGGAATAGGATCAAATTTAGGGGATAAGGTTAATAACTGCCTCCAGTCCATTAAAAAAATTGGCCGATTACCTAAATGCAAAGTGATTGCCCTTTCATCACTATTCAAAACAGAGCCACAGGGAGTTACAGGGCAAGACTGGTACGCTAACTGTGTTGTAAAAATACGAACTAAACTAACCCCCCCTGAATTATTACAGTCTCTTATGAATATAGAATTAGATATGGGCAGAAGAAGGAAGAAAAAATGGGAGGCGAGGATAATTGACCTTGACATATTACTATTTAATCAAGAAATCATAAGCTCAGAGAGCCTGTCAATTCCCCATCCACTTTTACATGAAAGACGGTTTGTGCTGGAGCCACTGGCAGAATTAGCGCCTGATCTTATACACCCAATACTGAAATTGACTGTTATTACATTAAAGAATGCGCTTCCACAACTGCCTTATGTTGAAAAAATATAATCAGCTATTATCTTATACATTAAAGGAGAAACATGAAATTCTTTATAGACACTGCAAACATAGATGAAATTAAACAAGCCAATGAATTAGGCCTATTAGATGGTGTTACAACTAACCCAACGCTTGTTTCAAAAGAGAAAAAAAATTTCGAGCAATTAATTGAGGAGATATGCAAAACAGTGGATGGGCCAGTAAGCGCTGAGGTTACAAGCCTTGAGGCGGAAGGAATGGTAAAAGAGGCTCGGCACCTGTCAAAAATCGCCCCTAATGTAGTTATAAAAATCCCTATGATTACCGAAGGCATCAAGGCCACAAAGATACTTTCAGGGGAAAACATTAAAACTAATGTTACGTTAGTTTTTTCACCGTTGCAGGCATTAATAGCAGCTAAGGCTGGTGCCGCATTTGTGAGCCCCTTTATTGGGAGGCTTGACGACATAAGCAGCGTTGGAATGCAAATCGTGGAAGATATCGTTACCATATATGAAAATTATGGGTTTCAAACAGAAATTATTGTAGCAAGCATCCGCAACCCAATCCATGTTTTAGATGCCTCACTAATAGGCGCCCACATTGCAACAATACCATTTAACGTCCTTATAAGGCTCACCGAGCATCCGCTTACAAAGATAGGCTTAGAGAAATTTATGGAAGACTGGAAAAAACTAGGATAATGCATGGTAGCTCATAAAATAATAATTCATAGTGCAGTCCTTGCCCTATTGTTTCTTACATTCTCTTTGAAAACCGCCAGCGCAGATATATATGGATTTAAGGATGAAAATGGCACCTGGCATTTTACCAATGTAAAATCAAATGCGAGATATCGGCTTTTCTTAAGGACAGGCAAAATAGAGGGAAAACAATATATAATTACGTACGACACTATAATTAATAGCGCATCTAAAAAATTTGGCGTAGAATCTCGCCTGATAAAGGCCGTAATCATGGCGGAGTCGTCCTTTAATCCCAATGCAGTATCTAAAAGTGGGGCGCAGGGACTCATGCAGTTAATGCCAATTACCGCAGATGATATGAATGTAGGTGATCCCTTTGATCCAGAGGAAAATATATACGGTGGAACTCAATACCTTAGTTTACTCCTAAAAAAGTTTAAGCATGATAAAGGGCTGGCCTTGGCTGCATACAATGCCGGACCTAAAACAGTAAGCAAACATAATTCTATTCCTCCAATACCTCAAACAGAGAAATTCGTAAGTAGAGTAATGAGATACTATACCGAGTTTGAAGGCAAAGAAAATTAAAGGGCACATTTCAATAATTTTTTTCCAGCATGGCTAAATAATAATGGATTCTTCTCTTGACAATAAAAACACTCCTATAAATTTACCAAATACCCTAAGCATTATAAGGCTCATATTTATACCGGTCGTTGTTATATTTCTGTATATTCCAGGAAAAACAGGAAGTTTGTTGGCCGCACTCTTTTTTGTCTTGGCATCTATCACAGATCTTTTAGACGGATTTTATGCACGAAGGTATAATACGGTAACCTCTATTGGAAAATTATTGGATCCATTAGCCGATAAATTACTCATTTCTGTAACCTTAATAATTCTCATTGAATTAAATAGAATATCTGGACTTATCGTTGCCTTGATAATAGCGAGAGAAATTGCAATAACAGGTTTAAGGGGTTTGGCAGTTTCACGCGGTAAGGTTATAGCAGCAAGTCGCTCCGGAAAATACAAAACAATATTTCAAATTGTGGCCATTACATGCCTCTGCCTTCATTACCAGTATTTAAATATTGACTTTCACGTCGTTGGGGTAGCATTTATATGGGCTGCATTACTATTAACAATTTGGTCTGGCTTCTTATACTTTAAAAGAGCCAAAAACATGCTTTTATGAAAGTAAAGTTTTTTTGTTGACAAAGTGAAAGAAATTACTACAATACAATTCACAGTAAGGCGGGAATAGCTCAGTTGGTAGAGCATCACGTTGCCAACGTGACGGTCGCCGGTTCAAGCCCGGTTTCCCGCTCCAAAAAGGCGGCATAGCCAAGT
>CAYMVB010000210.1:0-1773 GCA_964393665.1 uncultured Desulfobacteraceae bacterium
ATTTCAGTATGTAAGTAAAGAGGGCCTTTCTTTACTGAAGGATGCAGTGATTACCTTGGCAGAGGCGGAGGGGCTTTTTCTCCATGCTGAATCAATAAAGGCAAGGTTTAAATAATTCTACGGCCTGTAAACTCATTAATGTGCGCAGCCTTACGTTTGTTTTGTTTCATTGATTGGTTGTAAGGTACTGTTTATACATGAGAATCAAAGAATTAGATTAATATGAAAGATGTACACTGGAATGAAAAAATTATTTTTTAAAAAAATTAATTTTATAGGAGGACATAATGGCTGAAATAGAAGGATATGATTTTCCAGATGATCTTTATTATCATGAGGAGCATAGTTGGGCAAGGGTAGTCGATGGAAAGGTTACCATAGGTATGAATGATATGTTTCAAAAAGAGGCAGGTGATATAGTATTCGTAGATCTTCCTGAGGAGGAGGACGAAGTTGAACAGGGGGAGGTTTGCGGTAAGATCCAGTCAAGAAAATGGATAGGGAAGCTATGCGCGCCTGTTTCGGGAGAGATTATCGAAATTAACGAAGAATTAGAGGACGATACAGCCCTTATTAATGAAGACCCTTACCAGAAGGGGTGGATACTGGTAATTGACCCGAGCGATTTGGAAACCGAGCTTGGCAATCTTATCCATGGAGAGGCGGTTAAGGACTTTGTGGAAAGAGAGATAAAGCATACAGAGGAAGAAAGGGCAAAGGCTTGATAGTGAGTTGGAGACTCTTTAAAGATATTAAAAACACCGTCTCAACGAGCGTTGGCTTATCTATTGATGATACCCTTCCTCTATCCATATCAGAGCATGGTTCATCGCCTGTTCTTCATTTATACAAGTTTATACCGTCAGCTATTGTCGGCAAATATCAGGATATAGAGGCAGCACTCAGGCTTGAAAGATGCAGAGAGAGGGGTATTGAATATAACCGAAGGAGCACGGGCGGAGGCACAGTAATAATGGGTCCCAAGGCAGTTGCCCTTGGTCTTGGTATTAGCATTGATGAACCAGGGATGAATAAGGGTATACAGGGTATTTTTCAGTCCATGAGTTCTGTATTGATACAGGCGTTAAAGGATCTGGGGATAGAAGCGGGGTTCAGGCCGAAGAATGATATAGAGATAGAAGGTAAAAAGCTTGCGGGTCTTTCCGCCTCGTTAGAGACTGAAAAGGCACTATTGTTTCACGCAAGCATTTTAGTTGATTTTGATATAGCCTTAATGATGGATATTATGAATCAACCCCCCTTGAAGTTGTATGACAAAGGTTACAGTTGCTTTAGCCAGAGGATTACAACGATAAAGGAACAGCTTGGTGCCGATATAGATATAGAAACTGTGGTCGAGTCCATTGAGAATTCATTTGAGCGACAATTTCATACCTCCCTTGAAATAGATAAGCCTGATACGTGGGAAGAAAAGGCAATTAATGATTTTATTGATAATAGATATAGTAACCATGCCTGGATTTTCTCCCACAAACATCCACGGTCAAAAATGTGCCAGGGAGAGCTCAAAACGCCTGGCGGCCTATTGGAAATATATCTATCCCTTGCTGGAAGCACCATTGAGAATATTATTATTACGGGAGACTTTTTTTCTACAACCAGGGACATAAATCTCTTGGAATCAGCCCTTAAATGGACAGCGGCAAAAGAGGAAAAGATTGAAGAACACCTTAGGGAGGTTTGGCGGGAGGATATGATCCACGGTGTTGATGCCCATACCTTGACAGAGGCAATTTTACAGGCCAAGGAAAA
>CAYMVB010000211.1:0-5863 GCA_964393665.1 uncultured Desulfobacteraceae bacterium
TCTCGTGAATTTTAACATGATCACGCCCACCGATAAGGGTGCTTCTAAAACATTGGTTTGTTTTTGAACAGCAAGTTTTTTTAAAGCATTACCGAGGTATTTTCTCAGGCTTCTATATAGAACTGCCTTCCGTATTTTGCTATCCAAGGCAAATAATACGTACAGTCTCATGTTATAAGAGATAAGCATCAGAAATTTTACATAGAAAGCCTCTCATTCTGTGAACTAAGATCTGTTCACAGAATGAGAGGCTTTCATATATTCCCATAAATGTTGAACCTTGAGGGTCCCCCCGGCAAAGCCATGCGTCTACCTCGCTCAATCAAAATCAAGATTCAATAAGCTATCAGTTTCCCGTTTTGCAGGCAGTCTTGTTCTTGGCTTTTATTATTAAACTGAGTCCTAAAACCGAAATGCCGGCAGATAAAAGCATGAATATTAAATACACAGGTTCGTTCAGACAAACATCTCTCCCCCGCCCTAGCATCATCAAAGCATCGCCAAAGCCAGATGGTGGGCGAAAATAGTAAACAACCATGAGGGCAACAACGCCGAGTATAAGAAAAAATATACCTTTTGCCATAATTGCCTCTCTATTAACAGCATCATCCCTTGCCTTATCCTGCGCCAATTTAGAATTGATAGTGTCTATGCCTTCCATCGTTTTGGTGCCTATAGATTTATTCATTTTATTTCCCTCCTTTTTTTCAATTAAACCTCACGTAAACCTCTTGCTTCCTATAAACAAAAGGTTAGGCTTTTTCTGTTGCCTTTTGTTTAAATAGACACCAAGATCTGTGGTTTCTTACACGAGGATAGAAATATTTTTTGAGGTTTTTCATTATTGTCCAAAAAAATCCTTTTAAGGTAAGGAAATCCCGAGATATATAGTTTCTACGGATCTTCGATAAATCTTTTAATCCAGATTATGCTTTCTTAGTAAATCTCATTTGTCTTTCAACTATTCGGATTAATAGTTTTGATAATTCCTTGACTTATGGCACCTATGAAAGAAGTGTCATGTGAACCTATCTGTTTATTATAAGATTGTTTACACCTAATCTAAGGCCAAAAATACGTACTGAAAAATGTCTTAAAAAGGGACAAAGACTTTGCCTTCGTTGCAGCAGGGAAACATTATAAATAAAACACTGGCAGAAGACGTTTTATGAATCACATAGGGGCATTTTGAAGTTGGGCTCAGGAGAGAATACTATAGCATTATGATATTTCCAAACAAAGTTAGCCCTTTATTTAAAACAGCTATCTAAAGCTCAGATACAACGATAGGGCGAGCGATACCTTTGAAACGGTCTCAAATTTACTGCGTTATTCGGTGCCAAAAATTGACTGATTACCAAAAGGAAATTTTGTCATAGCCGAATTCTTAACTTTATGTGACACTATATAAGCAAGGAAAACAAGCATATACATGAAATTACATTTCTAAGGACTATAAAGTTGGTGCTCCCAGTAAGCCAAATTACCCCTTACATGTTCTCTTTGATGAAACTAGAATATACAAATCCTTCCTTGTCATTATACCGTACTTTGTAAAAATCACCCTGCTTTTCGATAACATCTACCGTAGTTCCTTTAGGAATTTCATCAATAGCTTCAGCCAACACACTTGCCTTAGAAACCATTGAAGTATTAGCTGATATGACCCCTTTACTAATTACACGTGGTTTCTCTTTATGAATTGCCTTTTCCTCTTCTTCAGCTTTTTCCTGCTCATCTTTCGTGGTTATCAATTCTTTTTTATCTTTGGCTGAATCCTTGACTTTATTAGATTCAAGCTCTTTAGCTGTAACAGGTTCATCATGCAAATTTTTATCAACAGGCCCCTTTGAGGCTATTTCTTTTGGTTTTTCTCCCTCAATAATCCCAAGAGATACTAAAGTGTTATCATTAATAGCACCAGTAACCTCAAGCCCGTTGTCCTTTTGATACTCAGAAAGCGCCTTCTTTGTTTTATCCCCCATGATTCCATCTATTGGCCCTGGGTTATAGCCAGACTCTGACAACGCTTGCTGAACCTCTTTCGCATAAGAATCTGATGGTGCCAGGGGTTTTCTAACTGAAGGAGGAGGTTGCCGCTCCTGCTTGTATGGATAAACCCTCCTGGTACTTTTCGAATTATTCAATCCTAGCTTATTTTGAATGCGGGTAAATAACTTTTTTCTTAAATAACTTTCAAGTTCCAAATTTTTTTGCTCGCGTTGATAAAAACCGAGCTGCGTGGAAACCAAATTAACATGTATTCCTACAAAAGTAGTTATCGCATCTATCTTTCTCAGGTTTACGGTGTAACTGTACTTAAATGTTTTAGCAAGCAAAGCTGTCTTAAGAACATCCAATTCCCTATCATCCACTGGCTTATCCTCAGTAACTACAACCCCGGCATCTTTGTCCATAGTTTTGATTATTTCAACTTCTGATAGAGCATGAATGACTGCTTGCCATACTTCAAAATATCCAGCATTAAAATTATGCGATTCAGGAGTTCTGTCAACAGACTTTATGTGTTGGACATTAGTTTCGGCACACCCATAAAAAAATTGGACAGCTAATATTATTAAAAAAATACCGATAATCCTTTTCATGGTCGCCTCCTTAATATGAAAATCAAATCGACTCTGTTAATGAGTTTTTTTCACTTTTGGGTGGTGAATTCTCAAAATGAGTCGGTAGTAAGGATACCTTTTCAGTATTTTCATCGATGCTCTGAAAAAATTGAAAAAACTGGCCAACAATAACAAAAACAAACCCGGAAATAATACCAATAAGTGACATTGCCTGCAGCCAGCCTGCTGATTCAATAAATTTGGTCGCAAAGCCAAAGGATTTTCGTCTAGAGAGATTTACGCAATATTGCCAAGAGATTATTATACATCCAATTATAGCAAGGATAATAAAAATTGTAGATGCAACCGTGCTTATACCCTGAAACAGTAATTTTCTACGCAACTTCGAGACATCTTCTTTTTTCTTAGATGCCTGTAGATCAAGTTCATTGTTTATTTCCTGCAATTTATGTAATTCCTTTTGGATGCGCTCTATCTGTTTCTTGTTTTCTGTGGACTGCTGATTGATATATTGTTTTTCGATAATGCTATAAACGGGATCTAATTTTCTAATTAAATCTCCACGGTTTTCTTTAGCCCATACCCGACCAAGGAGAAAGAAATCGTTAAGGGATTCAGGAAACTTGTAGCCGTGACTATCCAGAATGATAGAAAGTGATTCAATCACAGAATGAATATAGACTTTTTCCGCATTGTCATAGATACCCTGTTCTTCATTGATAAGCCCATAAAAATGTGGAAGTAGAATCTGATCCTTATTGGGTATGTTTTCTGCTGATTTAATTTTTGTCTCTAACCTGATCTCGAAGCTTTTGGCTTGATTCTGCCTAAGGCCGCCAAGGATCATAATCAGATGTTCAGTTGCAGCACAGGCTTGGGGCAAAAAATCACGACTTAGAGCTGCGTCTATTAAAAATAAGAGTCTTTTCACATTGGATCTCGTTCTGGACATATCTTCCTTGAGAATTTTACTGAAAAGGATTGTTGCCTCTTCCTTACGATCATGCTTGAGAAACATGTCGACTATCTTCATTTTTTCACGATAATCATCGGTAATTTTATCGACTTTAGTCATCATTTTTTCTATAATTTCATACCTGTTGGCAGCAATCGCGCTATCGCCTAAAAGGAGCAAATCATCAATAGTTCTAACGAAATCAAGAGCCTTTTTAAGGGCTTCGTCACTTTTATCTATCTCATTCTGACTAATGAAAAACTGAAAAAGCTTTATTGATTCTTTGACAGTATTTGCCCGGCTAATCGCATATCTCAGTGTTTTTGAGGCCGAAGTCTGCATTTGCTTTTCTTTTAGAAATATTCCTAGGTCTAATAATGACTGGGTATCCATTGCAGTTATATCCAGTGAATCTATGATCTCGCTGGCAATTTGGGTTTGTTGTTCCTGGATAAGATATTTAATGCTATTAACAATTATTTTCCGATGTTCTTCAGTGACCGACAATCGACTTGCTTTGGCGATCTTTTTAACTACATCCAGGGCCTTACCATTTCTTCCTTCGTGTGTGTAAAGAGCTGCAAGGGTGAACCAATACTCGGGTGTATCAATCTTTACAGTGGGAATTATCTCAAACAGTGGATCTCCGCTCTGGAGCGGTGGTATCTCAATTTGAGGATATGCTTTTTCTTCGAGAATTGCGATATATCGTTCATGGGTGGATTGTGATAATATTTTTTCAACAGACTGGAGTGTATCTATGACCCGCTCACGGTCAGTCTTATCATCAGCAAAAACAGGAAGCGCAATTGAGACGACTAACAAGATAACAGCGACAATAAGAAGAATTTTGTATCGTTTAAAAAATGAGCTGCGTCTACGAAAAAGATAAATGAATGAATTGAGCACAGTGATGCAAACAAAGAGTAAGAGAATTTTTGATCCTTCGCCAGCAGTAAAAAATGAAATTGTTATAGAATAGGCGGAGAGCAGAGGGAAAAGCAGGGATGAAACCATTCCCTGAATTCTTGAGAAAGTTCTGATTGATTGTTTTTCCTCGCCAATTATAGAATCAAGACGATTCAGCTCCGCATTTTTGTCAGAAATATTCTGCTTCAATAATTTGATCTTTGTTTGCAGTGAAGACACCTGCTCCTGAAAAGACAAGTTTTCATTTCTTTGTTCTACAAAAAAAGCCTCGCGGTTCTTTTGGTACGTAATAATTGATTCATCATTGCCTGTATTATCTGCAGCAGCATAACCTAATGATGAATTGAGTAAAGAGAGGTTATACAAAATAAGGAAGAATGTTGTTGATAATAATATACTTTTTCTCATAATGCGGGAATGCATCTTAATCCTCCTTAAAATTTATGCGTGTTGTTTTTTGCTGCAATAAATAACAAGGTAGTGTAAGGGCCACTTAAATGCTCTGATTGTTCGGCCTAAAATTTACAAGGGTTTTTATGCTTCCATGACTTGTTCTCAAACCATGCAGCACTAAAGCTATGCCAAGTAGGCGCAATAGTCAAGATAAAAACCGTCCTATCTTTTTTACCTCTGGGCCAAACTTTCTAAAATTTAATAACGTTTCAGAAGTCGAGAATTGCCTTGAAAAAATGGGCCAAAGACGAACACTTTAAAGGCTCATCTCGAATTGGTTATCTGGCCGTCCCTCATGCATGGAGAGGCATGCTTCAGTATCGCCCCCATATCCGCCTGGTTATTCGGCGAACGGTAGTCTCTGAAGATGGAAAGCAATGGCTCTTATTAAGAAAGGACTTTTTGTTCATACCAAGCCCCTGGCGCTCATATTTAAGGTCACATTCAAGAATGCCATGAGAGAGAATAATCATTTTCATAAAATAGTCCCCTCTGTCTGGGAGGAGAGATGGGTGGTATATAGCCGGTCAGGAGGTGAAAGGCAGCGAGCTGAGCAATCGTTTTCTTTGCATGACCTATAAATCATAGCCGAACTACAGGAACCTTACGTAGCTGTTTTGGCTACAGCCCAAGTTGCTCAAACCGCATATTTGTTTCTCTAACAACGATAGTCCCCTATAATGGGGCCTTATTTTTTAAATTTCTGACTGCCCCGACCTTTCCGATAATAATCAGGCAATCCCCGCCCAATAAATGTTCTGCCGGATTGATTGACGTAATTTGCTTCTCGCCCCGCCGGATACCGATCAGAGTAACGCCATATTCTTGGCGAAAACGGAGATTCGCCACCGTTTGCCCTGAAAGCCTCGAATCATCCGCAATCCTGACTTCCGCGATTTCAAAACGATCTTCACCCTTCGTGTCTCTTCTCACTTCA
>CAYMVB010000212.1:0-3195 GCA_964393665.1 uncultured Desulfobacteraceae bacterium
ATCCCAGGGGAAAGGCTGTCGGTGTTCCCATTAATAATGAATATACAAGCATACCGATAGGTGAGGCGGAAGTTTTAACCACAGGAAAGGATATTTTGGTACTGGCTATTGGAAGCAGGGTTCAACCTGCATTAGAGGCCTCTAAGGAAATTGAAGAGGCAGGCTATGCCGCCTCTGTTGTAAATTGCAGGTTTGTCAAGCCTTTAGATGACCGCTTATGTGACATGGCGGAAAAAACGGGAAAAGTTTTAATTGTAGAGGAAAATACAAGCTACGGTGGGTTTAGCAGCGCTGTCCTCGAGCTTTTTGCCGATCATGGCATTTTTGGCGTGAAAATAAAACGACTGGCCCTTCCGGATCAATTTATTGAACATGGCCCTCAAGATTTTTTACGGGAGAAATATGGCATTGGTAAAACGAATATAGCCAGAGAGGCAATAGCGTTGTGTAAGGCATAATTAAGGCTGGAGCTTATCTGAAATAGAATTCGGTTATCAGTTACACTAGTTGCCTTACCCTGTAAATTATGGAAAATTTCCAGGGTGCTTAAGCCCGGTAGTCTCATCAATGCCCATCATAATATTCATATTTTGCAATGCATTGCCGGCCTGACCCTTAACTAAATTATCTATCAGGCTAATAATAATTAATTTTCCCGTCCTCAAATCAAGAGTAAGCAAGATATTACAATAGTTACTACCCCTCACATCCGTTGAAATTAGTGTTTCCCCATGGCTGTATATTCGAATAAACGGCTCATGTTTATACATGTTATCGTATGTATCCCTTACAATTTCCATGGTCACCCCAGGCAGTATTTTTGCATAGATAGTGGACAAGATGCCCCTGCTCAAAGGGACAACATGGGGCGTAAATGTTACGTTGATTTCCTTGTCGCATAAACTACGTAACTCTTGCTCGATTTCGTATACATGCTGGTGACCGGAAATCTTGTATGCATTCATGGCCTCATATCTTGCAGGGAAATGAAAGGTAGGTGAGGGTTTTTTGCCCGCGCCTGATATACCGGTTTTTGCATCAAATATTATATCATTTCTATCTATGAGATTAAATTTCACAGCCGGTGCTATGCCGAGAATACAGCTTGTGGCAAAACACCCGGGATTACCAACAAGTTTTCTGTTTACTATTTCCTCTCTATGCAATTCAGGCATGCCATAAACGGTTGTTGAAAGAAGCTCCGGGTCAGAATGCTCGCCTGTCTTTCCAATTCTGAGTGCATAAGATGTATAGCTATCCCTGCTGCTAAATCTAAAGTCGCCGCTATAGTCTATTACCTTCATGCCTTTTTCCAGCCATTTTCGGGCACCTCTCTGGCCAACGCCATCCGGGGTGGCATAGAAGACAATATCAAAATCATCTGGGCAGTGAGGGTCTGAGGGATCATATACAGGGAGGTCACAGAATCCTTTCAGGTGAGGATATACTGTGCTTATGGGTTTGTTTACGTCCTGCTTTGCCATTAATGCGGCTATTTTTACGTACGGGTGTGCTATCAAGAGTTCAATCAAGCCTACACCTCCATAGCCTGTAGCACCTATAAGACCGACCTTTATCTTGTCTTTTTTCATTTATTAACCCTGGGCAGATCCTTATAATGACTGTTTACAATGTCGCTGCACGCTCTAAATACATTACCCTTTATCTTTCTATTCGTTCCATATAAATCTGAAAGCATAGATCGTATCTGTGCTCTTTTTGATGTTTGTGCTGTAGGGCATCCACTCTCTATATGAGGAAAACCCATTTCACTGGCGTATTTTTTAATTGTGGAATCACTTAAGAAGAACAAGGGTCTTATTAATGTAAGCCTCCCATGAAATAACTCCTGTACTGGCTGCATGGTATCTATAGACCCTGAAAAGAAAAGATTCAAAAAAAATGTCTCAATAAAATCATCTTTTTGATGCCCAAATGCAACTTTATTACATTCGAGCTGTGCTGCCTTTTCAAAGATTGATTTTCTCTTTAAGCGTGAACATAAAAAGCAAGGGTTTTCCCTGTTTTCTTTTGTGTGAGCCCTTTGTCCAAATTTGCTCGTAATAATGTGGTAATTAAAGCCATTTTTTATAAAAAACTCAGCTATATATTTGGATGTGTCAGTTCCAAAACCCAGGTCTATATGAACCGAAAAAATCTCATATGAGATAGGTACCCTTTTGAGTCTTTCCCTAAGCAGCCATAATAGTGATATGCTGTCTTGACCGCCGGACACGGCTACCAGTAT
This sequence comes from uncultured Desulfobacteraceae bacterium, assembly GCA_964393665.1. Lineage (GTDB taxonomy): Bacteria > Desulfobacterota > DSM-4660 > Desulfatiglandales > B25-G16 > M55B121. The sequence goes on from CAYMVB010000212.1 coordinate 2,249, forward strand.
CTTATCACCGTCTTTTATCATATTGAAGGTGCTCACTGCCTTGCCCATAAGGCGCTTCATTTCTTGTGCCGCATAGCTCAATGATCGTTCACTTCTCTTTCGCCAAATATTTTGGTGCCTATTCTTACAATATTTGAACCTTCCTGTATGGCAATCTTATAAGAATTCGTCATTCCCATGGAAAGATAGTTCATCTCTACATTTGTCAAAGAGAGTGCCTTTGTCTGATCAAATAGCGCCTTTGTTTTTTTAAAGTAGGGCCTGGAATCCTCCGGGTCTCCAAACCGTGGCCCCATGGTCATAAGGCCCATAATCTTTACATTTTCAAGGACCGATATCTCTCTTAGTATACCTGTCAAATTGCCCGGCAATACACCGGTTTTTTGGTTTTCTTCACCGCTATTAACCTCAATTAATATGGGCATACGTTTATTTTTTTTCTTACAATGCTTGTCTATCTCTTTTGCAAGCCTAAAGGAATCAACAGATTCAATCATATCAAAAAGGTCAACAGCCTTTTTTACCTTATTCCTCTGGAGGTGCCCAATAAAATGCCATTCAGCCTTTTCGGTTACATCATAAAAGGTTTCTGTTGTATCCTGAAGATAATTCTCCCCTATGAGTGTGATACCTGCCTTAATTGCTTCAGAGATCTCTTTTGCTGTTCTGGTTTTAGCAGCGGCTAACAAACGTACCCCCTCGGGCAGCTCGCGTAAGATGAGCTCTATATTTTCTTTTATGCTTGTCATTTTAAGATCCTTGCATGTACCCTATTATTTGGATAATGAGAAAATTTTAAAGGTGGCTAAAAACTATGAGAAAAATATTTTTTATACGTTTACTTTTTAATTGGTTTCAAGCTGCAACAATTCGCTTCTTTGTAATGGCGCCTACGGGACAGATATCCGCGCATAAACTGCAGTTCTTGCACCGATTTTTTGCATCTT
>CAYMVB010000213.1:0-11570 GCA_964393665.1 uncultured Desulfobacteraceae bacterium
ATTTCAGTATGTAAGTAAAGAGGGCCTTTCTTTACTGAAGGATGCAGTGATTACCTTGGCAGAGGCGGAGGGGCTTTTTCTCCATGCTGAATCAATAAAAGCGAGATTCAGATAATTGTATGGCCTGTGGCGTGGTGGTGCATGCAGGGTTAGCTGTAATTTATTTAACTGATTGATTATACAAATCGGGTTTCTGCATTGGAATCCAGGATTTATACAGGTATAAAAGAAGTAAGTTGGAATAACACAATCGTTTGATTTTTTGTAAGCGTTTACAGGTTAAAAGGTTTCCCGCTGAAAGCGTGATTCAGAGTTGCCTTCCTGCCTATGCATTTGCAGGCAGGCCTTTAAGCAATTGATATACGAAGGCAAAAAGTACATTTCCGGGTAAGGCCGGGTTACGTGCAACACCCTGGAATTAAGCACCCTCAGTTCCCAGGTTTAACATTCAGGCTTATGGATTCAGTCTTTAGCTATTGAACCCTTGAACCTTTATCCGCCGTTTTTTTGGCGGGCAGAACGCTGAACCCGTGAACGGTTATAATTTAAGGTATGCATACAATCAAAATCAATGTATTAAAAAATTTTAATTCGGCGAACCAATGCAGAATAACGACCAAAAATTGAGCCTTAATGAGAAATTTTCCCCATTTCAAAAAAAGATGGAGGTTGAAGGCATACCTCCTTTAATTATAAACAAGTTCATGGCCTACTACGAAAAATTGCTTTACGGTGAAAGGGGGCTACTTTCAAGGAGGGATATCACGCCTGTTGAAAAGGATGATATTGCCCATATGCATATATTAAATGACTACACTAAAGATGGGCTTATTGCTACGGGAAAAACGGTGATAATTAAGCTAAACGGAGGGTTAGGAACAAGTATGGGTCTTTTAAAGGCCAAATCCCTCATAGAGGTCAAGAAAGACCTAAGCTTTCTCGATATTATTGCAAGGCAGACGTTAAGCTACAGAGAACAAACCGGCGTTGAAATTCCACTTATACTCATGAACAGCTTTAAGACAGATGAAGACAGCAGAAAATTCCTCAGCAAATACCCAGGCCTGACCTCAGATATACCCCTCTCGTTCATACAACATAAATTTCCCAAGGTTCTAAAGGAAGATCTGAGCCCTGCATATTGGCCTAAAGACCCTGAAAACGAATGGAATCCTCCAGGCCATGGGGACATCTACTTTGCCCTTATTACATCTGGAATGCTAGATAAGCTTTTAAAAAAGGGATACATATATGCGTTTATCTCTAACTCTGACAACCTAAGTGCAATACTTGATTATACAATATTAGGCTATTTCGCATCCCATAATTTTCCATTTATGCTGGAGGTTGCGGACAGGACAGAGGCAGACATAAAGGGGGGCCACCTGGCAAAGATGAAATCTGGTGGTCTTATTCTTAGAGAGATAGCCCAATGCCCGGATGAGGAATTAGATGAATTTCAGGATATAAGCATATATACATATTTCAATACGAACAATATCTGGATCAACCTGAAGCTTCTAAAGGAAAACTTACATAATGTTCATAACATGCTTGATCTTCCCATGATAGTAAATGAAAAAAAGATTGACCCAAGAGATGATCTCTCAGCGGAGGTTTATCAGATCGAGACGGCCATGGGATCAGCTATCTCGGTTTTTGAAAACTCTACTGCTATACGTGTCCCTAGGATAAGGTTTGCGCCTGTAAAAAAATCGCAAGACCTTTTAGCACTGCGCTCTGATTGTTTCGTGCTTACAGAAGATAACAGGGTTATCCAAAACCCTGAAAGAAAAATAGGCGAAATTGTTATTGAGCTCGATGAAAACTATTACAAAAAGATTGACCATTTAAAGAAAAGGTTTCCTTATGGAGCGCCCTCTTTAATAAACTGCGAATCACTTAAGGTAGTGGGTGATATTTACTTTGGTAAGGACATCACTATAAAGGGTAATGTAACTATTTTAAATCATTCTGAAAAAGAGATGATAATCCCTGATGGGATGGTCATACATAAAGATTTGTTATTTGAATAGAAGCGAGCTTTGACCAATAATGCCCCAAGGAGAAATACAAGTAATCAAGAATAAAATTCGCCCCATACAAGACATTGCCATAATTTTAACTAATGGAGCGACATTCGTCTGTGAAAAAAAGATGCTAAAGAAATTTTCAGGCGAATTAGAGTCTCATTTAGCAGACCTTGAAAATACTATCAGGGCCCTTAAAAATAACCCTTTTGAAAAAGAAAAGAAAAAGCTGGATAACTTTTTTTCTGAAATTCGGGACATCAATAAAAAGCTTATTTCAGATGATGCGGATTTAGAGGAAAAATGCCACTCAGGGGATATAGGGAAAAAGCTGACAAATATCGTCTTGAAAGTGAAAGGTATTATACATAACAAACAAATATCGCCAAAAATAAAAGATTTAAATTACACAATACGTGATAGGGCGATGCACAATTCAATGGCCATAAAATCGTTTTTTCTCAGCCTCATGCCATTTCTTTATACGCTGCTGAAGATAATCTTAACGGCAGGAATATTTGCTGTCGGCCTACTTGCCTTTTTGTTTTTTACCATGGAATCTAAAAATGACTTAATAGATGGCATAAAAATTGACCGTGTTTATGTAGATGGAAAGAAAACCGAGCTTGAAGCACATAGAAGTAAACAGAGGGAAATTACAGAAAAAATCAAATCCATAAAAAACGACCAATCTAGCAGAAAAAATATAATTGAGGCATTTGATCTTACTGTAAAAAAGGAAAAGATCCAGGAATCTATAGAAAAAACACGTTTATCTATAGAATCCAGAGAAAAGAACATCTCAGAGAAAGAAAGGAAACTGAAAAAAATTAATGAAAAATCATTCTTACAGAGGCTTTTAAGAAAATAAACACCTCAACAATAATCCGCCCCAAACCCAAGCCATGACCTTTTTGTAGTCACACCTTTTAAAAAAGCACACTCGGCAATAGATGCTCATCTTTGCAGACATTTTATATCATAAATTGGGAAAAATAACCTCTTTCCTTTCCATACCCCACAATCCTATGTGTCTTAGACCCTCTTAGCATCTTTAAAGCTACTGGGTAATTTGGAGGTGCGTTACTATAAGAAGCAGCAAGAGAGGTAGCTAACCTTAATCCAGCCGCTGATATGTTTTTTGACGCCAAAACCGTTGGCCCTGGGTAAGAATCATCCGTTAATACTATATCGTTCTTTACCGCCAACGAGCTAATTATCTCATTTTCTCTTTTATTTCTGCCTACTATTAGCTTTGTCTCCTTTTCTATCCTGAAATGCCTTCCCCATTTCAGAAGCTCTATATCTCGCCTTTCTAATACAGCGCTTGCGGATATCAAATCTCTCAGGCGGCGAGAAAAGGCCCTGTCCGTTAAAAGGCATCCGCCGGCTGGGGCAGGGTAATTTTTTATTTCTAATCTCCCAGCCAACTCTATCTGCGGTCTTCGACTACGACCTGAAAACCCTAGCAACTCTCCCCTCTTAACCCAGCCTGACTTTTCAGGCAGGCTTTCATGAAGCCTTTGTGCTGAAAGAGGTCTTATAATTAGATCACCAAAACCCGATTCCTTTGAAATAGTCATCAGGGAACGTAAATTTTGCGACATGGGCCTTTGCCCTAAAACCTCGCCGCTTACTATAAAGCTGGCACCCTCTTGTTGGAGCATTGAACCTACCACTCTAAGCATAAAGATATGGCAGTCTATGCAAGGATTCAAACCCTTCCCGTAACCATATTTTGGTTTTAAAAGCATATCGATATAATCATCCGTAATATCAATTACCTTAAGCGGCAAACCCGAATATTCTGAATACGTAAGGGCCTTTTTAGAGGAAAAAAAGGGGGTCTCAAGAAAAATTCCTTTCACATCAATACCCTGTCGCTCTATAAGCTTAACAGCTAAAATACTGTCGAGACCACCTGAAAAAAGAGACAATGCCTTCATAAAAAACTCCCTTAACATATATGATAAAATTGATCAGACAGAGACTATAAGGCGCATAAATAGTCCCTGTATAAAAAGGTCGAAAAAGATCTATGAGCGCAACGGAAGAAAATTTCCAAACCTCTCAAATTGCACCTGAGTAAGCTCCTGCAAAAGGGCAGGCTATCAAAAAATATTCCTGCCTTTTGATAATCATGGCGTTTTACTCCTCTCTGTGTTATATAGCTAACAAATCTTACTAAAGATGCCAGTTACTATGTATATAAAGAATATTAACAAAAAAATTCAAGTTAAATCGTTTTAATGTAAGAGAACAAAAATGAAGGATTATATTTTAAAAAACGGATTTATTTTAATGATACTGTCGGCCTTTTTCTTCGCCGTTACTGATATTTTTATAAAGTTTATATCCCCATCTATAGGTATAGTGCAAATAGCCTTTTTCAGATTTAGTATCGGGGCACTACTGCTTTGGCCCATGATAATTTCAACTGGACAATCTTTTAAGGGAAAGTCGACTCGGGTTCTTTTGATAAGGGGGCTTACAGGAACAGCAGCCTTCTTTTGTCTTCTTGCATCCATATCAATGATACCCCTCTCCAATGCTATGATATTATTTTATACATTTCCCCTTTTTGCAGCCTTTTTCTCCTTTATCATGTTTAAGGAAACATTTAAAAAGATAGAGGTACTTCTTATAGTTACGGGGGCAATAGGTATTTATCTATTAATCAACCCCAGTAGCTCACATAATTTTTCTATTGGTCATATATTTGGGATTCTTGCAGGCTGTTTTGCAGGACTTACTGTAGTCCTTATTAGAAAATTAAGGGAAATAAACGGCTCATTGATCATATATTTCTATTTTTGCATTGTAGGAGGATTAATCTCATTTCCTTTTATTGCAGTCAAATTTAACGCCCCGAACTTTCGACAAATATTTTTGTTGGTTATCCTTGCTTTAATATTCCTCATAGCCCAGCTTCTTATGAACCAGGGTTTCAAATTTTGCAAGGCATCTGAGGGCGGTATTATATTGATGTCAGAGGTTATTTTTACCGGTATTGCAGGCGTTATCATGTTTAATGATCTCGTCACGGGGACTTTTTTGTCAGGCTCTTTTCTTATTATAGCCTCCGGCGTTGGGTTAAACCTCGTAAGCCGCGCTATCAAGCGGTCACATATTACCCCTGTTTCATAGTACAAAAATATCTCCCCATCATGCCTTATCCCAGATTTTTTTACAGCATTAAGGCCATTGAATCTTACAGTATTGAACATTATTGATATAAATTCGTAAAAAGAGTTTGCTTGCCTTACACATCATAAAGGAGGAAAATAAACAAAGGTGAAAGAAAAATTGAAAAATGATTCGAGTAAATCCATCTCCTATAATCTTGAAAGCCTTTTCAACCCTAAGTCAGTGGCAGTTATTGGAGCATCTTCAAGCTTTGGAAAATGGGGACAAATGGTCCTCAGCAATATTATAGGCGGTGGCTTCAAGGGGAAGATCTTTCCCGTAAATCCAAAGGAAAAGGTGATATGCGGCATCAAAACCTATCTGGATATACATGATGTTCCCTACGACGTGGACCTTGCCTTCATAACAACGCCGGCAAGCACAGTGCCAAAAATTTTGGAATCCTGCGCAGATAAGGGTGTTAAAGGTATCGTGCTCATAACATCTGGATTTAGCGAGACGGATGAAGCCGGGAAGAAGCTTGAGAGCAATATCGTATCCATTTGTCGCGAGAGAAACTTACCCTTTATAGGTCCAAATACAATGGGAATCATATGCCCATACTCTGACCTATTTGCCACAGGGACACATACCCGGCCGAAGAAGGGAACCGTAGCGTTTGTCTCTCAATCCGGCAATCTAGGAAACCAGCTAATATACTGGGCTGAACAACAGGGAATTGGCATATCCCTGTTTGTTGGCTCGGGAAATAATGCCATGCTCACCTGTGTAGATTATTTGGAATACCTTGAATACGATGAACATACCAAGATTATTATATTATATATTGAGAGCGTTCAAGAGGGCAGGAAATATCTTGAGACAGCAAGCAGGTTAAATAAAAAAAAGCCGGTCATTGTTTTAAAGGGAGGACATACAAAGGCAGGGGCTGCAGCCGCTGCATCACACACAGGCGCAATGAGCGTAGAGACTTCGATAATGGAGGCAGGATTTAGGCAGGCTGGGATCTTGAGTGTGAAGGTACCATCTGAATTACTTGACCTTTCTGCGGGATTTTCCTCTTTGCCTATACCTAAAGGAAACAGGGTTGGTATTGTTACGCTTGGAGGCGGTTGGGGTGTCGTAACAAGCGATGAGTGCAATGAAAAGGGGTTGGTCCTTCCGGAGATTCCTGAGAATATAATCGAAAATATAGACAAATATTTACCCCCATTTTGGAGTAAGAGAAACCCCGTAGATTTAGTTGGCACAAGAGACCTTGAGATACCTATTGTTGCTGTTGAGGAGCTTTTAAGATGGGAAGGCATTGATGCAGTAATAAGCCTTGGAATTGTTGGAAGGCTTGAACTAGTCCGTTCCCTTGTAAGATCTACCAGACGAGTAGATCCATCAATGTCAGCCGCATTTCTGGATAAAATGGAGGAATTCAGCCTAAGATATGAAGAGGAGTATATCGTTAGCATTGTGGACTTAATGGAAAAATATGAAAAACCTGTTGTAGGGGTGTCCTTAACCAGCACTACAGAAGGAACTGTCAGGCCTGTGCCTGGAAAAAAATATAGCGGCGTTTTCTATCAAACTCCGGAGACCGCTGTAAATGTGCTTTCAAAAATGGTTGCTTATTGGGATTTTATAAAATCAATATAGGTGAATCAGCTGCTAAAAAATGAACAGGAGATTTTATTCATGAATTACCCTTTTAAACTTCTTGATGAACTCCAATCCGGAATGGTTACCTTGGTAGGAGTACCGTTTGACAAGAACTCATCTTTCCTGAAGGGTGCAGCACTAGCGCCCCCAATAATACGCAACACCCTCAATTCCGGATCTACAAACCTTTGCACGGAAAATGGCATTGACTTGGCAGAAGATAAGCGCTTTAAAGATATTGGCGACATTGATTTCTTACATAAGGAAAATGAATTTGATACCATAGAGCAATACATTACCTCCCTATTAAAAAGACAGGTTTATGTGCTTTCATTGGGCGGAGACCACTCAATTTCATATCCAATATTACGGGCATACAAAAACGAATACGATAAAATAACCATCCTTCACCTTGATGCGCACCCTGATCTTTACGACGAGCTTGATGGTAATCGGTATTCCCATGCCTCCCCATTTGCACGTATTATGGAAGAGAAGCTGGCAACAAAATTAGTTCAGGTTGGAGTCAGGACCATGAATCATCAACAGCGTGAACAGGCAGAAAGGTTTGGTGTTGAGGTTATTGACATGCTGGAATGCCAGCACGGGATTACTAGTAAATTTCATGAACCGATTTATCTTTCACTTGATCTGGATGTACTTGATCCTGCCTTTGCGCCAGGGGTTTCCCATCATGAGCCAGGAGGACTTTCAACCAGGGAGGTGATAAAACGTATTCAAGACATAGACGTACCAATTATAGGCGCTGATATAGTTGAATTTAACCCTAAAAGGGATATTTTTGATATGACGGCAATGGTAGCAGCAAAGTTTGTAAAAGAGATCGCGGGAAAGATGATCGAAAATAATCTGAAACATGACCCAGAAACCGTTGAGTGCTAAATTAGAATTCCTATGGATTGTTTAATGTCATTAGTACACTGTTACGCATGATAAAAAAATCGAATCTATTACGTAATAGACTTTAAGGCCCCATGCAGCTAACCAATGTCTATTGTTAGGGAGAAAAAATGGATCATAAAGACTGGGTAATAAGCGAATTAGAGAACGTCGAAAAATCCTTAGGTTTTCAGTATACACCGCAATCGGAAATAGAACTTCGCATGGATACCCTTAAAGAAGGTATGAAAAACATAGGTGTCGAGGCTGTTTTGGTTATCCAGAAGATGGACTATTATTACCTTTCCGGCACCACACAAGACGGTATTTTATTTATCCCTGTAGAGGGCAAACCCTTGCTAATTATAAGGAGAGAGCTTGAGAGGGCCCGGCTGGAGTCGCCTGTACAGAATGTTGTAGCCATTAAATCCCTTCATGATCTGCCATCCATTATACATAACCACTGGGGAAAGCTTCCCAAATCCATAGGGCTCGAACTGGATATGCTCCCTGTTAAGGACTATTTTAGATATCAGGATCTATTCCCAAATACAGGGTTTTTGGATTTTTCACAGTTGTTACGAAAGATACGGGCGATTAAATCTCCCCTTGAAATTGAGCTTATGAAAAAGGCAGGCAGCATAGGTGAAATAACGTATCTGATTGGTGGAGAAATTCTTAAGGAGGGAATGACTGAAATCCAGTTTGGAGGGCTTTTGGAGGCCATTGCAAAATCTTATGGTCATGAGGGCCTGATACGGGTAAGATCCTTAAACTACGAGGCCTACACCTGGCATATACTTAGTGGATGGAGTGGAGGTATAGTCAGCCAATCAGATTCTCCCATGGGCGGGCTGGGGCTTTCGCCAGCATTCCCTGTAGGGGCAAGTCTTAAGCCAATCAAGGCAAATGAACCTATACTCGTAGATTTTGGTACCTGCTATCATGGTTACCAGGCAGATGAAACCAGAATGTTTTCGATTGGTAAAATGGGGGATAAATTCATCTCCGCATATAAGGCATGCTGTGAGATTCATAATATGGCCTTAGAAGAGGTTCGGCCAGGTGCAGAATGTGACGCAATCTTTAATAACTCGGTTCGATTGGCAAAAAAATTAGGATATAGCGACAATTATTTAGGCCCTCTAGGACTTCAAACCCGTTTTATAGGCCATGGTGTTGGCCTAGAGCTCAATGAGTTCCCATTCTTGGCAAAGGGTCATTACTATCCATTAGAGGAAGGTATGACATTTGCGGTGGAGCCTAAAATAGTGTTTCCAGGTGAGGGTTCGGTAGGCATTGAAAATACTGTTGCTGTAACAAAAAATGGCTATGACATAATTACCCCCCTAAAACAAGAAATATTGCAAACCTAAATCATTTTTTGCTCATGGCTTATTTTTATCTGTATATCTTGATTTCAAAGGGGTAAAGCGCCTGGACATAGTCTTGTCATGGCTATCCAGGATGATAAAGCGGCCTTTAACAAAGTTCAATGCCTGCGCCGAATCTCCCCGTCTCACCTGTATTAGCCCGGTATGAAAAAAAATCCTGCCTATTATGCGCAGTGCATATCCCGGCTATCTCTATATTCTTTGCTAAAATCCCCTCTTTAAGCAGTTGCCTCAAATTTAAATCCCAAAGATCTAAATACCCGGTGCCATCTTGAGCCTCATTTTTTATTGAATCATCCGCACCTTTAACTGTCGCCCTTACCTGGGATAAAATCTCAGGGCCTACCTTATAACAGCAAGGGCCAATAGAAGGGCCTATTCCCGCCACTATATCTTCGGGTAGAGATCCGAATTGTCTAACCATGGTATTGACAGTATGAGACGCAATAGCCCTTACTGAACCTCTCCATCCTGCATGGGCAACCCCTATTACCCTCCTTTGTGGATCAAAAAAGATTATCGGTACACAATCGGCTACAAGAATAATAATACAAATATTCTTGACATCCGTTACCATGGCATCGGAGTTACTGACTGAATTTTTATGGCAAAGATTCCCCTTGCCCCTTTGCTCTTCCGAGATTACAGCCACATTTCCCGAATGAGTCTGCTCGGCAATCGTCATATTTTTAAAGTCTATATTTAGACAGGAAGCTAATATCTTACGATTATTTATGACATCTTCCCGATCATCACCAACATGGAGACCCAAATTCATCGAATCAAAGGGGGTCTTACTGACACCTCCAGATCGATTTGACACAAAATGTTTAATTTCTTTGTAGTCATAAAGGTTTCTAAAAAGTAGAATTTTCGATGACCCAATACCCTGTTCGATCATGTTAACATCTCTCTCTTGATCAGCCTTTTCCCCAGCATGGACTATGAATGGCTTTATATCAGTAAAAACATACCATGGTAAATAAAATAATCGTTCACAGGGCAAGTTATTTGTATCAATACAGATGATAAATAGATTATTGGTAATTATTAGGTATAATTTGTCAGTTTTAGTTATTTTTTTCTTGACAATTGACAGCCTTCTGGTAATCTAACCTCATTTTAAGGGGGACTCTTGCCGCATGAATAAAGAGATGCTGAGCACTAAAGATGCAGCTAATTATTTAAATATAAATGAAAAGCAGGTATATAGACTTATCAAGGAAAAGAAAATCCCTGCTACAAAGATTACAGGGAAATGGACCTTCCCAAGGAAATTAATTGATGAGTGGATAATAGAAAGCGCTCATGAAAATAGGGGCATAAAAAAGCCACGAGAGCTGGAAAATCATATCGTGATAATGGGTAGCAATGACTTCACTATAGAGCTTTTATCTCATGAGTTGAGCAGGAAATTTCCCGAATTTACCCTGTCTTTCTCTAATGTGGGAAGCATAGGAGGCCTTATTGCCTTAGCCAGGGGAAGCAGCCATGTAGCCGGCTGCCATCTTTTGGATATAAAAACAGGTGAATATAACTTACCTTATTTACCCCGCTACTTGCCTGATATGGAAACCATTGTAATTAATCTGGTATACCGTGATTTGGGTTTGATATTAAGCCACGGCAATCCCTTAAACATTTCCAGCATTAAAGATTTGGCCCAACCTAAAATCAAAATTATCAACCGCCAGGAGGGATCAGGTACCAGAGTCCTTCTGGATTTTGAATTGAGCAGGCTTGGTATTGATTCCAACGATATTAACGGATACGAGAGGGAGGTCAACACCCATAATGAAGTGGCCATGGCAGTATTAAGCGGTCAGGCTGATGTAGGTTTAGGAATATTTTCAGCGGCAAAAATGCTGCATCTTGAATTTATTCACATTACCAAAGAGCGATACGATCTCGTCATTCCTAAAGAAAAATTCTTTACCAAGCCTTTAACCGCCTTACTGGAGGTAATAAGATCCCAGGAATTCAGGTCAAAAATAGAACGAATGGGGGGTTATGACACAAGGGATTCGGGAAATATACTGTGAGAACAATAAAACACCTGTGGAAAATAGGCTCTCAGGCATGGGTTGAATCTACCATGTCTTCTGAGGTCAATAAAATACTCTAGTACAATGAACAAGCCTTCTTTAATAAGGTTGCAAACTTTTAACAAACCAATCAATTAATAGATAAAATATAATCCCCGGCCCTCCCGGGGATTGCTCATCTCAACAAGGAGAACAAACATGAAAAAAACAATATGGTTAAAGGTAGGCCTTTTATCCCTGGTCTTTACGCTAACAAGCATTCTTATCTGCCCACCGTTTGGTTTTACAGCAGACTCACTGCTTGTATATTCAGGTGCAGGCATGAGAAAGCCAATGGATGAAATCGGAGCGGTCTTTCAGAACAAATATGGTACTCAGATCAAGTATAACTATGCCGGCTCACA